>NZ_MNQN01000089.1:0-3032 GCF_001915455.1 Bacteroides sp. 43_46
GGACTATTTTGTGGCATAAATACCTATAAAAAGTTATTGCATAGTATATATATTCCGTAAAATGGGGGAAAAGATTACCTATATCAGGTGATTGTTTCCTCTTTTCTTTTTACGGACCTTTGCATTCTCAAAAATTAAGAATTTAGAATTATAGGTATTCATGGTAAAAAGGTAAGCATCCGATAAAGTACCCGTTTTCTCTGTCATATTTTCATAGCACCTTTGCTTGTGCAATATTGCATGAACTTCTAACATATTTTCATTATGACAAAAGAACAATTTACCTCTTTACAGGAACTGCATCGTTTAAGCGGTCTGAGTCTTCTGAAATTTCTGCAACGTGAACATGTCAGTTACTCCACGTACAATTATTGGAAACGTAAATCTTCCAGTGTTCCCGATCACGAGACATCTGCTCCCCAATCAGTCTTAGCCCCCATCAGCCTGAAGTCCCCCTGTATTGCTTCCTCCTCTTCTGTTTCCGGAATGACCCTGTTGTTTCCTAATGGCGTCCGTGCCCATTTGAGTGCCGGTATGGAAGAGGCCGCTTCCCGTTTGATTAACCAATACGCCTGTTGCCATGTTCTGCCTGAATGATACGATGCGGTATTTTCTCTGCCCCGGCAGGACTGATATGCGCAAGGGTATCAGTTCTCTCTGCGGTGTGGTACACGAGCGTATGGGCTGCAGTGTCAGGAACGGTGATGTATTCATCTTCATTGGCAGCAGCCGTAAATTGATGAAGCTTCTCCATGCCGAGGATGGCGGTCTGGTGATGTATGTCAAGCGCCTTGAAGCCGGTCATTTCAAGATTCCCGAATATGACGAGAAATCGCGCAGCTATCCGATGGAATGGCGCGATCTTGTCATTATGGTGGAAGGAATCCGGGAATCTCCCGGGCAGCGTTTGAGACGTCTGAGGGCGGAACGAAATGTATATACTGTATAAAAATAGATGTCGTATTCCTTGTCTGTCCGGGATATATTTTGTACATTTATAGTGTAATTAAAAGAAACGGATTATGACCCAGGAAGAGATGCTTTCACAGATGAACTCAATGCTGCAGTCCCTGCAGCAGGTGAACGCATCCCAGGCTGAGACCATTATCAGGCTTACCCGGCAGAATGAATCCTTACAGAATCGTCTCAATGAGCTGACGGCTCAAGCCGCATGGCTGAACCGCCAGCTTTTCGGTCACAAGTCAGAGAAACTCCCGTCTCTTGATTCCAACCAGCCTGACCTGTTCGGTGACTTTCTTCCTGATAACGCGGCTGAACTGGAAAAAGCGCGTGAAGTAGCGGTGCAGACAATCACAAAAGAAACGGTGGAGAGCAAGAAACGGGAACGGAATAACCGCAGGATAATGGAAGGTCTTCCCGTACTTGAAAGGGTAATCATCGAGCCGGAAGACATTGACCTGGAACTGTACAGGAAGATTGGTGAGGAAGTGACCCGTGTGGTGGAACATAAGCCCGGACAACTTTATATAAAGGAGATTGTACGGCCCAAATATGCCCTTAAAGACAACACTTCACTTCCACCGGTCGGCAGAAAAGGAGTGGAGATAGCCGCCATGCCGCTGTTGCCTATATACAAAGGAATAGCGGGACCTACACTTTTGGCGGAGATACTCCTGCAGAAATATGAGTATCATCTTCCCTTCTACCGCCAGGTGAAACAGTTGCATCACCTGGGCTTCAAAGCTAGTGAAAGTACCATAGACGGATGGTTCAAGCCTGCGGTTGAACTTCTCAAGCCACTTTACGAGGTACTTAGGCAGGAAATCATGAAATCCGACTACATACAGGGGGATGAAACGACCGTACCTGTACTGGACAAGGCAGGACATCAGACCAACAAGGAATACTTGTGGATGGTCAGGGCGGTAGTCGAACGACTGGTGCTTTTCCATTATGACAAAGGATCACGGTCAGGTACGGTGATAGGGCAACTGGCTAAAGACTTCAAGGGTTATTTCCAATGTGACGGCTTTGAGGGTTACGAATCGGCTTTCAAGGTCAACCCGAATGTGCGCCTTGTTAACTGCATGGCTCATATACGCAGGTATTTTGAGCAGGCACTTGCTGAAAACAGGCAGATGGCGGAACATGCCTTAAAAGAAATACAGCTTCTATATCGCATAGAACATGACTGTGACCAGAAGCAGCTTACAGAAAATGAACGAATGGGAAAACGTCAGGAACTTGCCGGACCTATTATGGATGCCTTGAAGCTATGGATGGAAACAGAAGGGATAAAATACAGCCCAAACAGCCTGACCGGAAAGGCGATAACCTATGCCTATACCCGCTGGGAGAATATGATGAGGTATCTGCAGGATGGACGTATCCATATTGATAACAATCTGGCGGAAAATGCCATCCGACCAATCACATTGGGTAGAAAGAACTACTTGTTCTGTGGAGACCATCAGGCGGCCGTCAGCATGAGTGTCGTCTGTTCGTTACTGGCTACGTGCAAAGCGCATAAAGTAAATCCGCGCACTTATCTGAATGACGTTATAGCAAGAATGCCATATATGCAGAAGGCTAATTATGAGGAACTGCTACAAATGTTGCCACACAAATGGAAGGAAAAGAATAAAGAATGATGGAGATACAACGATAGATGGCTGCTTACCTGGAAAGGAGATATAGCCATTTTTTATAGTGTACTTTATCGGATGCTTACGTAAAAAGACAGTTACAAAGGATCAGTTTAGGCTCTCTTTTTTTTATAATCGGAGCGATATCTATTTTTGCACAACCTAAGACAATGGTATCCGGTAAAGTGATATCCAAAGAAAAACAGGAAGTCGTAGATTTTGCAACCGTATATTTGAAGGGTACAACTTATGGCTGTACAACGAATGAAGAAGGTATCTATCATCTTCATGCACCGGCAGGGAAATACACGCTGGTTGTTTCGTTGACCCGTCAGTGACTGAGTTGGGTGAAGTGGTAGTGGTGTCTAACGGGGTTTCCCGTGTGAAACGTTCCGCATTCAATGCGATAGCTGTAGATACAAAAGA
>NZ_MNQN01000090.1:0-2853 GCF_001915455.1 Bacteroides sp. 43_46
AGTACGGTGAGCAAAAGTTAACCTTGGAGTGAACTCGTTATTATTGGTATAACCAATCATTATACACAATCGTTGGTACAATAAAGTATATAGTTGCGTTTCTTTAAGCCCATACCGGGCTATCAGACCGCCCATGCTCTGCCCCATAACGATATTCTTTTCAGTGCAGCCGCAGGAAGCCTTCTCTTGATTGATCAATTCAATTGCGCTCTCGAAAAGTCGGGCATTGGCCTGGATAGAGAGCTTGCTGTCGAAAAGGTCGATGTAGATGATATCGTACTCGCTGCGAAGCTTATTAAAGGCTGCATATCTCTGGCTAAGCCCATTCACAAAGGTATGAAGGTTCGTGTTACCGAATTTTTCGTCACCCATATACGGATTAGCATCATCAACAAATTCCAAGGGGTCAAAACCTTCCATGTCAATAAAAGGTTTGGTGAGTTTGCCGGGACTGCCCGTGGAATACAAATAAGATATACGACCGGAAGCTTTTTCACCGTTATAGGGTAAACTGGCCGTAATGTCAACACAACGGTCAGGCTTGAACTTCGCCGCCTCTGTACGGGTGATCACATTATCTGTGATGACCTTCACCAGACTGTGGCTGTACAAATAGCTCCCGTCGGCAAGTCTCACACGCATCTTCAAGTGTTTCACACCGGTAGAGGAATAACTGCCCTGATAGCTGCTGCCGCTGGATACAGAGACATAGCCTCTTCCGTCATCTGCGTCAAACTCAACTTTTCCGCTAGTAACGTTACTTTTCCAGATAGATGCAGGAAAAGAATATGAGATATTACTGCCGTAAAAAACGGTGTCCTGGGCGGAAAAGCCCAGCGTGTACCCGATGGAATAAGGGTTCTGCCAAACACCGTTCACCTCGTTGTCGAAAACCTGCTCATTCTCGTAACGTATAAGATGACTGCTCAATGCGTCTTCACGAATATATGAATACTGGTACAACACGACCCCTATAATCCCCTTACCTCTTCCAGAAAGGGAGTGTTGGGTGGCAAGAACCTCTTCTGCATTGAAAGGCTTGGCACCCACAGAGGAGGAGCGAACGGTACGAAGAAGATTCTCGAAGGCGACACGATCCACATAATTGCTATCATTCAATTCCTTGCCATTATAAATATCCAGATCAGCCAATTCAAAGGCATAGTCACGAAGAAGACCATGAGGAATCTTACTCTTGTCAAGGTGCTGGAACATGTTGTCAAGCCAGTTCCTGACTTCAGGGGTATCTTCAACAAAATGTGATTGCCCTAGTGCCGACATGTAGAATATGCAGCACAACAGAAAAATTATATTTTTCATAATGAGTAGACTTTTTACAAAATATAATCAAATAATCCTGATGTATAGAAAGTTCTATTCCTTTCAATGTTATATCCCTCAAACTTCCCTTCTGTTACTGATGCCTTATATGAAGCCTGTGGAACACGTTTACTCGTAACCTCAGTTTCAAAATTAAATAGACCAAAGATTTCACCTTTATCTACATTAATATTAGTAAACTCAATATACCCTTTGTTTACAATGTCAGTCTTTAGAATAATCTTCTTTTTTCTGATACTTTTAGGGATAAGAGTTGTATCTGAACATTGATAAAGGTACGGAGTTACTTCAATGGACGCTATATAACATTCATCCTCAAAATCAAATGGACCGTTGTTATCAATATGTTCCTTGAAATAATATTTCTCTCCCAATTGCGGTAGTCCCTTTTGAGTGACAGAAATATATATCCTATAATTTCCACCTTCCTTATCATTAATGCCTTTAGCTATATTGAAAGTAAAAGAGCCATCGTCATAATATGAATAGTTCATATGAAAACTTGTCGGAGCTTCAAACATTGTTCTTAGTCCTTCTCCCCTAGCACATTTACCATTTATAATACATTCAACATAGCTGTTATTTTTTAATAATGATTCTACTATATCTTTTTTACAGCCACTGAGTGACGATAATATTAAACATAGTATTGTGATTAGCATTAACTTTGTACTTTTCATTGTAAAGTGTTTAGATCATCAACTATTTTTAGATAATGGACATACAAGCTATCCGGGATAGTAAGATCAATGGCTTCTTCTTTACTCATATTAAGTATATAAGCAGAGTCACGATAAATAATCTGATCCATCAGCATGTTTTCCAAACTAGATTGCTCCTTATGTAGCTTTTCGTCAGGAGTAAGATTTAATTGTGTAGATTTGTCAATTGAAATGCCACTATTGGCATTTTCTACTATGATATCAGAGTCATTACACGATGATACCACCAACATAAATGTTAAGACTAGCACTAGCTTTGTGTTCATTTTCATAGTTGTGTAATTTAATAGTTAAACATTTATTTATGTGAAATATATTATTATGTATAGTCAATTGTCATAAGTCATTATGTATTAGAGGTCTATATTTTTTTAAAAAGAGATTGTTTGTGTAATTTTTAAACATATAATAAAGGTAATAAACTTATTCAATATAAAAAATATTTTAATCACTTTTTTTACTATTAATCATAATGCCATTTAAAAAATCGACTTATAATCAATAAATGTTCTCTTAATATCAACGGATATTATTATAATTGGAAGTTATTAGATATTCACTAAGAGTCAATACTTCCAGAAAAATGTTGTTCTATTCTAGCAGAACTAGTAGTGTTTCGCAGGCAAAAATCCTGAATGATATAATCAATAAAAAAGCTGTTTACCATACGGATAAACAGCTTTTTATTGGTGAGCCTCTTGTCGGATTCGAACCAACGACCCCGAGATTACAAATCACGTGCTCTGGCCAACTGAGCTAAAGAGGCGTTATTTTCTTTTGCGGGTGCAAA
>NZ_MNQN01000091.1:0-2828 GCF_001915455.1 Bacteroides sp. 43_46
GGAGAATACTATCGACTATCAAATTATTGTTGAATACTATCGACTATCAACTATCAAATTATTATTTTCCTAATTAATTTTACCACCAAATTTGAAGAAGCAACCTTTTATTTTGCTTCGAATGCAGTATCAATCAATGCTTTCAGGTTCAGATAATGGCTTCTGTATATGCCACCGGAAGCGCTTGCTGCATTGGCAAGGTCTCTCCGGAGATCTGTCAGTTGCCCACGGGCAATGGCGGATGCTTCCGACAGAGAATCGGGCATATACTGATTGGCGTTCGTCTTCGGCTTCTCGAGCATTGCAGTCAATGAGTTGACATAGACTTTCTGCAAGGCACGTTGATTGAGGTCGGGTCTTTTCCCTCCTCTCAGATCATTCCAGATACTCTTTCTCAAATCCTGGAACATCTCAGCGGAAGTGTAGGCTTTCGTACCGTTCATCAACTCGTTAGTTGTCATTTTATCCAATGTGCGGCTGCTAAGCAAGCCTTTCAGTATGCCACTCTGCACACTGAAGATAAAACTGGAGGTGTTGACCTGGGCTTTCTCCAACAGTTGGCTATCCATTAGCCAGGTAGGCATGGTGAACAGTTCTTTGTTCAGGAAGGCCATTGCTTTCTTCTGTATTTCTTTCGGCACAAATTCCACTGCTTTCACATCGGTCTGCTCTACCGAAATCGGGGTGCTGTAAATACCGGCAACATTGGTCGCCACGTGTCCCATATACAGAGAGAATTGTCCGGCGACATTACTATATAAAGTTCTTGCTTTCTCGTAACCTTCGTTCGGCTCGTACGTCCACTTCATAATTTCGGGCATGATACGTTTCAGGTTCTTGATACCATATGTACCAGCCAGCATAGCATCGTCTCCCAAGTCTTCGTTCTGGTTGCGGGGATCGTCGCGGTCGCTTTCCGTACCGAAGGTGTAACGCTTGTCTTCTTTCAGCTTACTGATAATCCACTTGTTCATGTGAGGAATTTCATCTTCCGCCGTCTTGAATTCGGGCATCCAGCGATATCCCCACTCGATAGACCAATCGTCATAGATACCGATGCGCGGGAAGATTCCGGCACGTGAGATGCTGTCTTCCGGCTGGGCGATGTAGTTGAAACGTGCGTAGTCCATGATAGACGGGGTGTGGCCGTTGGCTTCCACCCATGCTTTGTCTCTCAGTTTCTCTACCGGAACGGTAGCGGAAGAACCGAAGTTATGACGCAAGCCGAGTGTGTGGCCTACTTCATGAGAAGACACGAAGCGTATCAATTCGCCCATGAGTTCATCGTCAAACTGAGGTTTGCGTGCTCCCGGGTCTACGGCTCCGGCCTGTACGATATACCAGTTGTAGAGCAACAACATTACATTGTGATACCAGTTGATATGTGTTTCCAGAATTTCACCGCTGCGGGGATCGTGTACGTGAGGACCGCTTGCGTTCGGAATGTCGGAAGGCTTATAGACGATAGCCGAGTGGCGGGCGTCTTCCAAACTCCAGGTAGGATCGTCCGTGGGGGCTTCCTTACCGATAATGGCATTCTTGAATCCGGCTTTCTCGAAGGCTTTCTGCCAGTCGTTGACACCTTGAATCAGGTAGGGAACCCATTTCTTAGGAGTAGCAGGGTCGATGTAAATAACGATCGGTTTCTTGGGTTCTACAAGTTCTCCTCTCAGATACCTTTCTTTGTCCTCGTCTTTCGGTTCGAGACGCCAACGGGTGATATTCGCTTTGTATTTCATACCGTGCGGGTTACCGTCAAAGTCTTTATAGCCGACAGCAAAATAGCCTACGCGGGGGTCATAGAGTCGCGGTTTCATCGGCTCTTTGGGCAGGAGCAGCATAGAGCTGTTCAGTTCGTAAGTCATCGGACCGGTGGAGTTGTAGTATTGAGCAATCATTTTCTCAAGAGCGCTACCCATAGGCGGTTTCCGTTGGAAGGTGCGCACAGTGCGGATTTCGATATTCTGCGGGAAGGCTTTCAAGGTGTCGATATAGCTGGCGTCGGAGATCATTGAAGTCGCCCCGATATTATCTTTCGCATAGTTGGAGAAAGAGAACATATCATTATCCCTGCGGATAAAGTCGGTCATTTCGATCACATAGTTTTTCGTCAGGCTGTCCTTGCGCATCGTCTTCAGCGGGAAGGTGGCAACGATAGGTTGCACGTTGGAGTTCAGCACTGCCTGATACATTCCCAGTGTATCGGTGGAATGTTCCAGATAAGAGATCTGACGGATAAACAGTTTGTTGTCCCGTCCCAGTTCGAAACGTATCACTTCGTCGCTGATATGGTCGCCCGGATAGCCGGCTTTACGTTTTTGTTTGTCCACCGGGGCCTTTACAATACGGTTGACAATCAGAATATCCCGTCCAAACAGGGAATCGGGGATTTCGAAAAAGTATTTTCCTTCTATACAGTGCACCTTGAAGAAACCGTTCATAGTCTTGGCTTTACCGGTGATCACGCTTGCATAAGGTTGGAAAGGAGATTTCTTGGCTTTCGCTATGGAGTCGGCTTTCGCTTTGTCGACAGCTTCCGTCTTACTGTTTTTCTTTTTCTTCTTTTTAAAGATGTCGGTTGACTGCGCTCCGGCCGTTGGAATCAACATTGCCAGAAGCAACAAAAAGGTAGTTAGTTTTCTCATGTTCTTATTTTTAAGATGTTAGTAACTGCAAAGTTAACTATTCACACGAGCTATCCAAACGATACTTCCTTATTTTTCAGGTTTTTCTTCAAATTTGGTGGTAAAATTAATTAGGAAAATAATAATTTGATAGTTGATAGTCGATAGTATTCAACAATAATTTGATAGTCGATAGTATTCTCC
>NZ_MNQN01000104.1:0-37589 GCF_001915455.1 Bacteroides sp. 43_46
GGACAACAATAGAAATACCAAAATAAAGAGATAAAGAGCATTTCCTTTTTAATACAATATGTCAAAGAACACTTGATGCTTACTTTTTACACAACCTCCAGGAAGGAGGAGTACCCGTAGGGGGAGGTGGTAGGTCTCCCCCCTTATATTCTCAGACTACAAATATACAACATTTAAAGCCATTTGTCAAGTCCTTGTGGCATGCTTTCTGGTAATTACTGCATTTTCTCTTTTTCAAGAAAGCCACAGACCTGTATTCACTTTCTTCAATAGTTTACCTAATCAAGCAAGAACCTTTCCGCACGTCCCGGAGTCAACAACTCCCATAAAGAAGCAACCGTCCATCCCGGTGCAAAGATATCATTATAGTACCCTTTTCCGTTCTTACCATAATCCCAATTAGTGTGCTGAACGACTTCCGGATAGAAACCGGATTTTGCAATGCCGCATAAATGCCCTTCATAAGGTAGCAACTGACGCATAGATGTAGATATCACCTCCGCAAAATCAGCCATACGAGGTTCAGCATATTCCTTTGACAACCATTGAAGTACAGATGCAAACTCAAAAACAAAAACATCAATATGGTTATTCTCCACAGAAACATTTCCCCAACCACGAGTTTTAAGACCTATATCACCCAGCATCTGTCCCGGTGCGAAAGGAACGTCCCACAAATAATACCAGGATAAAGCAAAATAAGCCGCTTTTTTTGTCAAATCGGCATAATGCCTATGTTCTTCTCCCTTTGTTATCAATGAAAGATAGTAAGTAGCGGTAGCAGCATAGAGAGAAGCCTCTTTATCCTCGCAGTTCGCATCCAATGTAGATGAGAAATAATCAGCTTTCGAAATCAGCTCTTTCTCTAAATAGTCTGCCGTCCGTTTGGAACTGGCCAAATAACGCTTATCTTTAAAATATTTATATCCCATAACTAATGGCAACGTAGCAGAGGGGGTACTTCCCCCACTCGGATCGACAATAGTTAAATCATCACGAAACTTACGGGGGAAACTACCATCAACATTCTGTAACTGTAAGAACATATCCAATATTCTTTTCAACTTTTGCTCCCACTCAGGATGACGGCGTCCGTTCTCTTTTTCATAAGCTAAGAAATGGAACATGGCATAGACGCCTTCCGACTGACGCCGGATACTATGGATCGGTTCCTCATATCCCTTGTCAAAATTCACGGATTCCTTGAAAAATCCCGCTTGTGTGAAACCATTCTTCAAATAACTATCAAATATCTTTGTACTGTTCACTTTCAGTTCTTCCCGGTTCGATTGCCAACCGTATTCCCATGCATTAAATGCATTAAGAAGTACACGACCGATAAAACCAACCTCAGCCTGACCGTTTCTTTCACAGTCACTTACCTTCAGATGTATTCCGGAATTATAAACCAGCGGTTGATTATCGACCAAACTATTTACAAAAAAGCAACTAAGCACTTGCTTCATATCCGCTATAGAATATGAATTCTCCACAGGTTTTGGTGCATAGGTATCATAACAATGCTCCCATGTATGCTGTATAAAGTCTGAAAAATCATCCGCACCACTTTCCATTATTTCCCATGTCAACAATACCGACTCACCTTTCTTCATCAGTTGAAAAGCCTCCACCTCAGGTGCTAATGTTAATTTACGAATATAACTTTTAGGAGCCTCCCGATAAGGAAAACCAAAAGAAAGCATAGCTATTCCCTGTTGATTCTCAAATCCGGTAAATCCCAAGGAAGTCTTCCCTGAAAGAATGATCTCTCCTTCTTTATGTGTAGCTAAAGCATCCATAGAAAAATCATCCAAACGATTTACTGTCATAAATCGTTTTTCTTTTTCACTAAAAATCCCCGTAAGTGGTGCGCTCAACCTGTCTTCACGAACCAACCAACTATCCGACGTATGGAATGATGGAGCTTTTTTAGGAGAACGCAAATTACGGCGATACCAAAATCCCGGCATATAAAACTGACAGTTATCATGGCGATAGCCCGTACTCAACAATTGACGATAGTTGAAGTAAACATCCTGTGCAGCGGTAAGCTGTACAGTCAATCGCATACAACTATCCCGTTCTTCAACTTTATGAAAAACCGTTATCGGCAATTTATTATCCGAACGCCACTCATAATCAAAATAGCTATTCTCCAACTTATCCAGATGCAGTTTATAATTCACAGCATTATTACCCGGAACCTTTAAAGATAGTTCTACCTTCATATTCTCAGGAACATACTTCACTGCTCCCATACAGGCAGTACCAAACAAAATCGCTGTACAACCCACAAATGTCCTTAATATCGTTTTCATACCTCTTATCTATTGTTCTATTATACCTTCATTTCCATTCAGAATCTAATGAGTTATCGGCCAATATACCGCATAACGTTCAAAATGAACTTTATAAAAAGGTTCCAGCACTATATGCTCAAAACCTTTCAAGTTTATGCCAAACTTCAATGGTTCTCCTGAAACAACCTCCACATGAGTTGGAATCCGTTCTACAGGTTCTCTGAATACCGGGACTTTTGCCATGTCCATCTTATTCATAGCCGTATTGTTCATCTTTCCCCAAAAAGTAGTAGGAAGATTTTCCTTTCCCATACGCCCGGCAAGCACGTAAGGCCCATATAATAATGCAACATAACGGTCGGTACCTGTTAAGTTCTCTGTACATATATGCATCGGAAGTCGTAGTGTAATCACATTCTTCCGCTCCCACACTCTGTCTATAATCCAATACCCATCACTGCCAAGCAGAGGCTGTTCTTCTTCTCCATTAATTATAAAAGTAGCCTTATCAGTCCAATCAGGTTTACGAATGCGCAGAATCAGTTTCTGCTTTTTCTTTAGATTCAATGTAAGGTCAACTTGTTCGGATTCCGGAATCCGGCTTTGCTGAATAAGCTCGACTCCTTCTTCTTTCCAAGAAAGAATGGAAGGAATAAACAGATTCACTCTTATATCCTTTTCTTGATGCCTATTCGTCACTTTATGGCTATAAATAAACTTACCCAACTTCGCCGGACTTTCCAGCCCTGTATGTCCACAGCACCAGAAAGAGCTATCACGTGAAGCATAAATACGATAATGCCCCGGTCGCATGGAAGTAAAATAGCAGCACATACCCTTCACCGGGTCATAGGCTGACAAGATATGATTAAATAAAGTTCTTTCATAATATGCCGCCTTAGTCGCATCCGGTTGCTGCATGAACAGAGCTTCGGTCAAACGTAACATATTTACGGAATTACACGTTTCCGGTCCGCTGATATGGAGCATCCTATCAATGAACTCCTTTTTAGAGAAGAAATGTTCTCCGGTACTGTTACCACCTATTACCCAAGTATGGTTTTGCTTCACAATATTCCAGAAATTAGTCGCCGCAAGAAGAAAGGCCCGATCACCGGTAAACATATAATATTTATGGAAACCCGTAAATTTCGGGATCTGTGTATTGGCGTGCCACCCGAATAAAACATCCTTTCCTTCAGACAAAGGAACCCACATAGCCCGATCATTTAAACGGCGGGCCCAATCAAGGAAACGCTTTTGCCCCGTCAACTCATAAACCTCAACGTAAGACTCATTAATCGAACCATGTTCACAAATCAATAATTGCTGAATCTGTTCATCAGTCAACTTATCCAATACCTGAGAGCCAAACCAATCGGCCAACCGTACTAATATCGGCAACGCTTCTTTCAAGTCACACTGTGTATAAGCAGCAGAAAGCCCGAGCAGCATCTTATTAATCAGATAAACAGGTGCCCAGGCACCATTGACCGTAGGATTATTCGTTTTTATCTTTCCTGAGGCTACTTCCCTGAATAGTTCCCTGCCTCCTTTCACACCTAACAGGAAGCCATCTTTACCGGCTTCCTGACATAGCTTCAATTCTTTCAGCACATATTTCAATCGTCTCAGTAACTCTCTATCGCCTGTAGATTGATACATCATCGATACGGAAGAAAGATAGAACCCAAGAAATCCACCCCGAAGCGGGCCTGCTCCCCATACGTCTTGTGACTCCCAGCCGGCATAAGGTCCGGCTTTCGATGACAATCCCGCTTCAATCCGATAAAAATGAAGCAAAGAGTCAGGATTCAGCCAAAGAAGATATTCTTTGCCTTTTTGTTGCAAATCAAGAAAAGGACCATCTGACAAACGTATTTCTTTCAATGGAAAATAACTTTCAAAAGACGTCCCCAGCGATGTCTCCCCTTTTCGTAACACAGACATAGCAGGATTCACCGAGCCAAAGATTAGCAATAAGCTCAATAGCATTCTTACAGATGTCTTGGCTACTATACGTTCGCACATTATCATATCCATTATTCAAATTCTATTTTCTTCGCAGGAATCAGCCGAACAGGACCTATTAACCCCGATTCTATCAATGGCGAGTCTTTCCGGTAATGTTTCCAAGTAGTGAATGCCACTCTTCCGCCTTCCGGTTTATTTACTCCATTTCTATACCAGTCCGGTAGCTTTCTGATAGCCCCACGGCTCAAAGCAGCAATTCCATTTACTCCTCCTCCGGGTACATACTCGTTCTCCTCCGGTAACTGTTCATCCCCAATCAAACGATTCGTCCATTGATTAGTCACCTTAATTTCCAATGTATTTTCACCCGGCTTCAGCACATCAGTGACATCAATTAAATACGGACGGGACCAAAAGATCCCTTTATTTACTCCATTGACAATCACCTCCGCCATCACCTCTACTGCACCCAAATCAAGGAAAACAACTCTATCCTCAGACATCATAGAAGGTTTCACAACAAAGTTAGTTTTATAAGTAGCTGTACCAGAAAAATATTTAACGCCCTCATCTTCGTGTCTATGCAAAGAGAACAATTTGGGCAAACTTATTTTTTCCGGTGCTCCCAGCCCTTTCGGGAAGCTAACCTCCCATTTCTGATTTATCATCACCGGACTTCCTGTTTTTTCAACCTTTACCTCTCTTTTTATACCGTCCGATGTAACAAATTCATAATTCCCATCACTCCATGCCAACAGAGAGCGGGTATCCGCATAAGGTATCCAGTCCAATATACGCTCATCAGTATTTCTTGTATATCCTTTGGCTACCAATTGAGAAATCTCCTTATCTGATAATACTTTAGAAAACAACACCGGAACAGACATATCCCCATTATAATAGGAAGCTCCTTCTTTTAAAGTAGTAAAATTCAATCCAGGATGAATTGTCTGCAAAGACTTCGTCTTATAAGCTATATGCTCTCCATTGATATAAATATGCGGAGCCCCTTCCCTATAAACCAGACAAATATGGCTCCAACCGGAAATAGGTTTTTCCACTCCCATTTTAAACTCAGGATATCCTTTCTCATTCTCCCATACCGCAACTCCATTTCTACCTACAGCCAGTCCACAAGTGGCATGTCCTGCGCCATATAACAGTTCACCGCCCGACGGATAGATTGCATAATATTCCGTCCAAGGGTACGGTATATATCCCATTGGATTATCTATATTCAACATGGCATCTGATTCCGGTTTCACCCACAATGAGATTGAGAAATTATCTCTTATGTCAGGGTATGCCGCCTGCTTCCATTCTTCGGTTGATATAGCAGAAGCATCTATCAGACACTTCCCATCTTTATGAATAGAACGAATAGCCTTCTGTTCAGGAAGGTCAGAACGAAAGACGACGAACACAGAACCATACGCTTCCAGTTGAACAGGCACCGATATGGTTTCTTCATTCGTTTGATATACCATAGCCCGTGTTCTTTCACCTGATATAGGATTCCAAAACTCAGGAATCTTTCCTTTCACACGAAAGTTACAAATCAGCTCTTTCGAAGTCCGTTGCTGGTTAGCAACAAAATAAACATCCGCCTCTCCTATCTGCCTATGGATATAACGTATTGGGGCACTAATTGAATCTGTGATCACTTCAAAGTCAGGTCTTAACTGAATCTTCTCAAGTACTTGTTCCAAGTTCAAAGAGGTTTCCCAGAAAATCCTACCTTTCCCTACGCTACGATCCACCACTGTAGTTGCGGCCTTTCCCCATAGTTCGTCACAAAGTTGTTCAAACTCTTTTTCTTCAATAACTGAATAAGATTGCAACCCTACGGTCTGTTGCGGACGGGCACCGACAATTATCAATCCCTGTTCCACCATATTCCGCAGTTTCCTCAATAGACCCAACGTAATATGCGATTGTTCCTGTAAAACCAATACACGATAATTCATTCCGTCCGGAAGCCTTAAACGCCCGCGTTCTACCCAAGCTCTATTCAATAACGTTTCCGTATTCATCAAATCGTAATCATATCCTTCCGGTGGTACCGGATTCAAATCTCTTCTATGCACTTTCGTGTATCCTACAATATTATCACCTGTAAAGTATGCAAAATCAGCTACGAATAGTCCCTCTTGCAATAGAGTTTGACAACGGTTCAGATAATCTATCCAGGCACGTCCCGGCTCCCACCAGGTATTAGTTCTGTCAAAATGTATTCCCCAAGGGCCTAAAGTCATAGCGGGAGCAGCATCCGGATGAGGTTGCATTGCATAACGATGAATCACCATCCGATTAATCCCCTCTGTAAACGCCTTATCACCAACAGCCTTCAAAGCAAATGGGTATTCCTGCCATCTTCCCGACTCAGGTTCAGAAGTATATGCTTCGGCACCCACCACTTTCTGACCGTTGATATGAGCTATCGAAGACGCCAATTTTGTAGTACGCCGCATCATCAAGTTGTTCTGGAAAATAGCAGATAACCCATTCCAAAACTCTCCCATAACTCCATCTACCCGTGAGCCTATTTGTAATTCTTCCATTGGTCCGCGGTCATAAGGTTCGCAATAGGATACCAGCCCATATTGATTACATAGATTCCGAAATTCACCATAATAATTATCTGCCAACAAGTCAGCCTGTACACGACGAATATCCCATAAGAAACGTTCTGTCATTTCTTTGCTTCCTACAATCTTACCTGTCATAGCCGGCAAATATTTAATCAAATCATATCCGGTCCTTTCACAAAACTCACCTTCAAATCCGGATGTCCAGTTTTGCATACCGACTTCCCAACTATCTATCTCCAGTCCTATCTGAATCTGGTGAACATAAGGTTTGATTAGTGGATACAATAAATCCATCATTTTATTAAAATGAAGCTGAATCGCCTGTTTGCTAAACTTATCGCATTCAAGCCCCACGCCTGTATCCGGAGCTGCACAGTTTTTTCTTCCGGTAGAAGTATGTCCCAAACGGATGACTGTCCAGTTTCCCAAAGGTACCTCCCAATTCAGACGTCCCAAAGAATCAACCTGATTCGTCAAGTCAATAATGTCTTCCAAGCGAATAACTTGTTCTTTGTCATACGTTTGTATACCGATCTTCCCTCTATGATTAAAAACACTGTTATTCAATAACTGCCAATCAGAAAAGCCCACAGGTTTACCATTCTTGAAAGAAGGGAAAGCTAACACAGCTATATCTCTATAATATCCTAATTCCGTTGCCGGCCGGAGTAATAAAGTATCCACCCGTTTACCGCCTGCCACCTCAGTCTCACTCCAAGTCAATTTTTGCATTGAATACTCAGGAGTAATCCAAGGACCACCACTTGACGACCAACCCGGACAATTATGCATCACATAATCAATGCCTAAACGAGCTGCTTCTTTTATAGCATGTGCTTTTAATTCCGACCACTCCGGACTTAAGTAAGTAACAGGCCCCTTTGGAATTCCAGTTCCCCCTTCCAGATTGAAAACACCACCTATCCCAATACGATGCATCGCCTCCAGATCCTTTGTAATGCCTTCCTTTGTGATATTTCCATTCATCCAGAACCAATATGTATAAGGCCGGGCAGTCGAAGACAATTGGGTAAAGTCTTTTTCCAGCTCACTCATCGGCTTAACTTTTACAGGATGAGCAGTGCCTGAAGGCAAAGGAAGTTTCTCGCTTACCGGAAGCGGCTTCCCAAAACATGGAACGCCAGATGCATCAAAAGTAAACTTCTGAAGACGAATATCCCGTTTCCAACCGGGTTTTCTCTCTTTTTTCGTATGGTAATAAATATAATGTTCCCTGTCATCAGGAGAAGTTGTAAAACTGGCATGCCCTACCCCAAATACTTGATCGGTACCTTCAAATACAGGTTTATCACTTTTAATCCAGCTTTTCGGATCTAACAAATCTGCGTCCGGGTCCTTCAGACGCAAATAAGAAAGTTTATATGTATCCAGCCATGATTGCCCGCAGGAATAAACAACAAACACATCTTTCCCGTGTTTTAAAATCTGCGGCCCCTCATTCAATGGCAACTCTCCTTGTTCATAATAGCGGTCCGGCGACGATATTTTTACTCTTCCGGAAGCCATTGTCCAAGGATTCTCCATTTTTGCGATATAAAGATGTTGCTGAGTTTTGTCAGTCGGTTCACTATTCTCCCAACCGGACCAGACAGCATACAATTGTCCCTTATGCTGCAACAAAGTCATATCAATCGCCCAGCGATTGTTTTTCCAGTCTCCCAAAACATCCCCCGTAAACAGCATTCCTTTGTCGATATACTCGCCCATTGCGTCTGATGTAACAGATTCCAACACGCCCGTCTTTTGGTGAATAAAAGGAGGACCGCTATATCCGCCCGCATAAAAAATATACCATTTACCTTTCCAGAAATGAAGTTCGGGTGCCCAAATGCAAGTCGAATTCCATTGCCCTTTTTCCGGTGCCTTCCAAACACGTACAGGAGGATTTATCTTATGCAAATCACGAGAACGGGAAACTCCGATGCCACCCGGCACCCCGCAGCAATAATAATACCATCCTTCATGTTTTACAACCCACGGATCAGCACCCGAAGGCAGGATAGGATTTGTGTAATATCCGTCATATTCTTGCCCACTCACCATCACCGAACAGACAATCATCATTATCCAGAAAGATAATCTTTGTATCATTTAAAATGAAGTTTTTAATGAAGTTTTTCTTTTAAAATATCTCTTTTATAACGTACTAAAGCTTCAACATAATAATAATCAGCGTAAGTTAACGGTACATCAACCTCTGCCTTACCCGGATTATTACCTACTGAATGTTTCAGAATAAAATTACAATTTGTACCAGGCTCAGCCAAGTATTCCGGCGATGACAAAGTCTTCAACTGCGTTTCGGCTACAGAAAGACATTGTTTTGAGAAATCACCTTCAGTATACTGGCTAAGTTCGATGAAAGCCGAGGCCATTAATGCTCCCGCAGAAGCATCACGAAGTTCATTGGGAATACCAGGAGCATCAAAATCCCAATATGGAATTTTATCTTCAGGCAAACGAGGATGATTCATAATAAATCTAGCCACATTCGTAGCATGTTGCAGATATTTCTCTTGCCCGGTCTCACGATACATCATTGTATAGCCATATAATGCCCAGCCCTGGCCACGTGCCCAACATGATTCATGAGCATATCCCTGACAAGTGTTTTTCTTTTCAGGCTGTCCCGAGATCGTATCATAAGAAATCACATGGTATGAGCTATAATCCGGACGGAAATGATGCTTCATCGTCACATCTGCATGTGACTTGGCTATTTCCGCAAATTTCGGATTATCGGAATTCTTGGAAGCCCACATCAACATCTCTAAATTCATCATATTATCAATAATTACCGGATATTCCCACACTTTCTGATTCCAGTCCCATGAACGTATGCAACCGACTTGTGGACGAAAACGAGTACTCAATGATTCCGCTCCTTGCAACAATACCTGTTTATACTCATCATTGCTTGTCAGACGCAATCCATTACCAAAACTACAATACAACATAAATCCCACATCGTGATTATCTGTTGTGTATTTCTCATTTTCTATCCTTTTGGTATAATTTTCTGCATACATTTTCAAGGAATCATCTTGATTCACCTCATACAAATACCATAATACCCCAGGGAAAAAACCACTTGTCCACCATTTGGCCTTTGAAGTCATCAGTTTACCATCCTTACCAATAGTACGTGGCAATTTCTCCTCTTCATTCAATAAATTCTCAGCCATTAACTTTGATTGAACAGTCGCTATTTGCAAACTATTATTCACAAGAGTACTCATTTCGCTTTTGGGAGCTGAACAACTACAAACTGCCATCAGTCCCAAAAATGCAATAATAGATGAACCTACTTTCATTTATATATTCTTTAAAATTATTTTTCTAATTGAAGTTTTTTTATTCTTATCTGAGTTTCCAGTTCTTTTATCTCTTCACTTAATGAGACAGAACCCACTTTGTTTTCATTCTCTGCAACATCCGATTGGCGGTCAAACACCATCCGGCCTACAACAGAATCACCTTTCAACCATATAGCACTGCTATATCGCTCCGAAACAATATTATACCCACCTTGCCATTGAACAAAAGCGTATTCTTTTATCCTCTTCTCACTATCCTGCAGAATAGGAACAAAGCTTTTTCCCTGTAATTGCCCCTCAGGAACCGGAACTTTACACAACTCACACAATGTGGGATAAATATCCACAAATTCTACAACTCCCCCAGCTTTTCCGCCTTTACAATGAGGCACACGGACAATCAATGGAGCACGGGTCGCATGATTCATCAGGTTATGTTTTCCCCAGAAACCATGTTCACCCAAATGCCAGCCATGATCTCCTAATATCACTACTATCGTACTCTCTGCCAATCCCAAGCGTTCAAGTTCATCAAGTACTAAACCGATCTGCGCATCTATGTAACTCACACATGCATAATAACCGTGTTTTGCCTCTCGCTGAAAAGCCTCATCCTTTGTTGTCGTAAATTTCCCATATCCACGAATCTCACCGGAGGAAGTAACCTGCTTCGGCAATGCTTTCGGTCGATAAGGATTCGATGCCAACTGAATCTTCTCCCTTTGATATAAATCCCAATATTTCTTAGGAGCATTGAACGGCAAATGTGGCTTCCAGAAGCCACATGCCAAGAAGAAAGGTACTTTCATCTCTTTCAATCTCCTTAAATCTGCAATCGTCTTCTGCGCTACTCTACCATCAATATAAGTTGTATCCGAGACATCAGCCGATTCACAGAACGGTCCTCGCAAAGTCTTAGGGTGGATATAACGGGAAGACTCTTCGTTCTGCCACAATTCCCACTTATTATATTCAGCCCAATCCTTACCGTAACCATCAGGATATACTCTCCACGGATATTCTGACCAACTACGGGCATGATCGGTTATATTATGGAAAACTTTTCCATTGGAAATAACATAATATCCGTTTTTCTTAAAACACTCCGGAAGCGAAAGTGCCTTGGGACAATCTTTCTCTGCATTAGCATCGAAAGCAGTAAAACGTTCCGGATAACAAGGATATACTCCTGTAAACAGACTCGCTCTGGAAGCCCCGCTCACAGGAATATTACAATATGCATTTTGAAAGACCGTAGCCTGCTCCGCCAATCTATCAATGTGAGGAGTCACAATATCCTCTATTCCGTAACACCCCAATTCAGGTCGCATATCATCAGCAATGATAAATAAAACATTCATCTTATCTTTCTTCTGTCCATAAACATGGGCAGAAGAGACTAAAGTAATCACACCTACAAAATAAAATGATTGAATGCTGCTCATAGCTATATCCTTTGGAATGTAAAACCAGATTATTTAAAATTAACTCCCTCAAATGAGAATCTATTCTTAGCGTCAGTCTTATATTCTTTCAAATAAGGAGAATAAGTGTCCACTTTTACCTGTTTCTTTTTCACATCTATATCTACAATACGTAAAAAACCGGTTTGTCCTCTATTCGTTCCTTTCACTCCATCCTGAAAGTTAGCCAACATCTGATATACCTTATTACCTTGTTCGCCTGTACTAACCAACGTCCCAACACCGCCATTCAAAACATGTCCACTAAAGACAAAGAGAATATTGGGATATTTGCTCACCAACTTATCCCACATTTGCTCACCATTATTCACCGCATTCTCACCGGTATCCTTTCCCAAACCATATTTCTGCGGCAACCAACGGTCTCCTTCTCCCATACGCGTATCGTCTGAGTACATATACGCATGCGTATTAATAATCACCTTATGATGCGGATGTTTCTTCACAACCTCTCCCGCCCAATCAAGTACATTATTACGAGGCCCGAATTCCAAACAAAGAATTAGCCATTTTATTCCGGCAGCTTTGAAAGTATACCATACATTATCCATTTTCCCTTCTTCAAACGCACCTCCGAAATTCTTCATCTTACTGTATTTTGCATAAGGAAAATAGTTATTAAACAATTGGGAATCTCTTTTATTCGAATTTTTTCCCAAATCGTGATTTCCCATAACAAAAGCATAAGGAACTTTATCATCCATCATATTCAAGGTAGAAGCTGCCACCGCCCACTCTTTATCAATATTGTGATCCGTCATATCCCCTTGCTGTAAAACAAAATCAATACTATCTGCATGTTCCACCGCCCACTGGGTCTGCGATCTCAGAATGTCCGGGTAAAGTCGTGAATAAGTTTGTATGTCCGGCAATAAAACCAATCTGACCTGTTTCTGTGTACTGCAACTTGACAATACCAGAATTGTAGTAGCCAATAAAGCTGCCAATCTCAAATGTTTTTTCATAATATTTCTATTTTTATTCAACTCAGTTGAAGGTATGTTGTACTATTGTTACTTAAATAGAACATACCTTCGAGATTTAATTCTAGTTTCTAATAGAACCATCTTTCTTTATATCACGACTTCCGCTCCATATTTTAACCGAAGACCATTTCTCAGGCTTGGCCGTCCAGAATTCATCATCCGCCTGTAAACCCAAAGGCAAGAAAATAAAAGTACACAAATAATTACTGCCAGTAGATACATATCTGTCGGCAATCTCGGGCTGGTGCCCACAAAATCCCAGATTCAGCCATCCATCCTTATCAAATGTACCTTTGGCCAATTGTCTTTTCATAACCTTAGTTAGAGCGCAACGCACTTGTGCCGGTTTGATATGTTCAGGTAATAATTTCATCCAGGATACCTGAGCTAATACCTGAAAAGCCCCAAAACGATAGCCCATTGATCTTCCCAATACAGGATAGGTCCCTTCCGGAGATATCATCTTTTCTTGTTGATCAGCATAACGGATGAGGCGTTGTAACTGTACGTCATAAAAATCAGCCCCTTCCACTTTATGCTCTTTCATGACCGCCAATACATCTATCAACATGGGTTGAATCACATAACTGTTGTAATAATCCAAATGAAAATTACGTCCGTCACCATACCAGCCATCTCCTTTATACCATTCTTTATGTCTCTTTAACGCATAATGAATTGGTTTCAAATCACATTCACCCGTAAACTCCAATAAGGCCGCTTCAATAGTAGCAGAGAACATCAACCAATTAGACTCTGAAGCCTTGATCCTGCGCGAAGCTTTCAATTCCTTAATAATTCTCTCTTGAGTCACTTTATCTAACTTCGGCCAAATCTGATCCTTAGAACGTAACAAGCCTTGTGCAAAAAAAGCAGCATCAACCAACGGCTGTCCTCCAGGCCCATCAAAACGCATATAATCAGGTGATTCCGGGTTTACAGCATTAGCAATAGATTTCACCACTAAATTGGTATATTTAGCACGAAGCTGACCTTCTTCCGTATCATCAGGAGGTAAATTCAACCATGCAGAAATACCATCAAATGAACGTCCTAAAGCTTCCAAATGCGTCACATTCTTTCTTGTATTGCCATTGTTTAATCCATCAAAGGTTTCAACAGGCATGTTTTTCCTCAAAGTATTCTGACTCAAATTGGTATATAGCGGATCAATAATCTTGATCATTGTTTTCACCCAATACTCACGATCCTTACTTTTCTTTGCAAAAGCATTCCCCCCATTTACCAAAAGAGAAAATACTAGAAAAAAGAAGAATATTCTATGATTTTTATTATTCATAATTTTATAATTATTAGTTCTCAGTATCTTCAGTCACACCAAAGATACTGAGATTTTATCTAAATAAATTAATTAGCTTCTATTGTTTCCAAAGGAGGAATATTATTTTCAGATCCTGCATATCCCTTATTCTGATTAATATGCCCTTTAGTATTAGAATTAATCGTAGATGCAGGAATAGGCCATAAGACATGATACGGACTCATTGTAAATTCCACATTAGAAATAGTTTTAACTCCTTTATTATAAAAATCGGTGGACTCCATAATTCTATCATAAAAGAAATTATCTTCTGAGAAATTATCCATTTTATAGACCTTACCAGTATAAGAGGGTTTTCCCGTTTGTGCAAATATATAAGCAATACGAGTCAACTCTGTTTTTCTAGGTTCTTCATAATATAACTCTCTCGCACGTTCATCCAAAATTGTTCCAATATTCATATCAGATGCCGCCAAATCACCTGCACCCGCTCTATTTCTTACTTCATTCACATCATCTGCCGCTTTCTGCAAACTAGCAGCATCGCCTTTCCAACAATAAGCCTCTGCACGCAACAAATAGGTTTCCGCCAAACGATATACATACCAGTCTGTATTACCACCTTCCGGTTGATCTACTCTGTCCGGATCCGGTATAAATAATTTGTAATGCGGCCAACCAAACCAACTACGAATTGTATCTTTACACAACAGCTGTCCAGTCTCTCCATAAAGCTGTAAAGGTTTGCCATAATATTTATTTTTCCCCTCCAACTTAGGTTCATTATATACTAAATCCTCCATATTCATCCAATTTCCTTTTGCATGACGCAAATCATTCGGATCATCCCAAATATACTGGGTAGAATAAGCTGTTCCCCGACAGCGTCCGATTCCACGTCCATACTTTTTAACTAGTGAAATTTTAACTGTTCCTGTCGGATCCTTTTTGTCTGTTACTCCCTGTTTACCATCAGGAGTCAATATAGCATTCTTCGTATTTCCATAATAAGGCACTGCATTTCTCATCGTTCTGATTCCATCGCCTTGGCTTCCTTCTACAAGGTATCTGTCAATAACCAACAAGATAGTCTCTTTATTTTCTGCCAATGCCTTATTTTCAGGGCGATGTAAATCCCAAATCACATTTTTAGTAGCATCAGCTTTTTCTGCTCCGAATCTATTTTTCATCAATTCATAACGCGGATCACTTATTACAGCCGTAGCTGCTGTTATGGCTTCATCAAACAAACCGGCAGCCAAATATAACTTTGCCAACAAATGATAGCCTGCCGCACGTGGAGCTTTTCCTCTATCAACCACCTCAGGCATCCATTGACAAGCAAACTTCATATCATCGATCATTTTATTTAAAATAACCTCACGCTTTGTTGTATAGAAGTCGAGTTTCGCCTCTGTAAATTCTTTCAATAGTAAAGGCACATCACCAAATTGATTTATCAAACGATAATAGTGATAAGCTCTAAAGAAATAAGCAGTAGCCAATATCTCGTTCTTCTCCTGTTCAGACGAGTAAGTTGCTTCATCAATACGTGTAATCACAGTATTAGCATACCTAATATTATCATACGCTTCATTCCAATACCAACCTACTCTATTGGCATTAGGACTATTCAAATTTTTATCAGGCGTAATAACCGCATTTAGATCTTGAGCAACACTTGTTTTGTCCGTAGTTCCTTCAATAGCTACCTCAGAAAAAATATGTTCGGTAATAATGGCAGGTCCATCTCCATAAAACTCCGCTTTAATCCTTTTCTCACAAGTACCAAGTGCAGCCCACATACCTTTAGCATCTACCAGAGTATTCTCCGGAGAATAAAATGAAAGAGGTTTAGGTTCCAACCAGCTGTCCCCACAACTCGAAAGAGTTATCGCAACAGATCCTATTATCACTAATTTACTAATATTATTCATAACATTGATTCTTAAAAGTTAATTACATAGTCACATTAATACCAAAAGTATACGTACGAGGAGTAGGACTACTATTTTCCGGATCCCAAAGTTTAAAATCCGGAGCCCAAACCGCTACATTTCTTACATTAGCATAAACTCTCAATGAGCCTAATCCCAATTTAGTAATCCAACGTGATGGAACATTGTATCCGACAGATATATTATCTAATCGAATAAATGATTTTTTCCGATATACAGAAAAACTGTTTCCTCCTGTACTGGAATCAATTCTTGCCCACTCATTTGTCGGATTTTCCGGAGTCCAGTATGGTAACTTGTAAGCATTCTGTCTATCATTATATACCGTGGTTCCACTATGCTTAGCTACATCATATGTACCTTTATGCCCCCAAAGAGAATACAACATGAAAGAAACATCTATATTCTTATATATCTTAAAATCATTGCGCAATGTCCATGTAAATTTCGGACTAGTTGTCCCTTGGAATACTTTATCCTCATCTGTATACTGTCCGTTTCCATCAACATCCCTCAACTTAAAATCACCAGGAGCTACACCATACTTCTTTGCTTCTTCCGCTTCATCCTGTTGCCAGACTCCAATAACTTCCAATCCCCATATTTCATCCAAAGACTTACCTATAAACCATTTATTCTTGATATCGTCAGCCTCTTTCTGTCCTACTACGTTCCCATTCTCATCTAAAACATCAACCATATCTCCGTACAGGTGAACAATCTTATTTCTGTTCAAAGTAAAATTGAATGTTGAACTCCATGCAAAATTCTTTGTATCAATATTCTTCGATGTCAGGCTAAGTTCAATACCTTTATTCTCTACTTCACCTAAATTAGACATCACTGAACTGAATCCGATCAATTCGGGTAATGTACGTTCAATAAGAAGGTCTTTCGTGTTAGCTTTATAAATATCGATATTTCCTTTTAACCGTTCATTAAATATAGAAAAATCCAATCCTAAGTTGAATGAAGCCGTACGTTCCCATTTTAATTCTTTATTAGCCAAAGAATTCACATAAAGATAGGATCCATTATAAACCTTTCCATCCGGACTTACATACATATATTTACTATTACCCATTCTGGCTAAAGCTCTATAAACCCCAATGTCTCTATTACCATTTAATCCCCATGAGAACCTTAGCTTTCCATAGTCCAACCAATTTAACTTCTTCAAAAAAGGTTCATCAGAGAATACCCATCCGACAGCAACTGAGGGGAATACCGCCCGAGGATTTTTTTGTCCAAACGCAGAATAGCCATCTCTCCGAACCGTACCGGTAATCATATAACGGTTGTCATACGAATAAAATAAACGTGCCATCAATGCATCACCGGTTCTATATTCATCATTACTACTAATTGTAGGCAATATTCCACCTTTCATATAATGATATCCAAGATCATCATTCGGATCAAATCCTTCATTATTCATTTCATCACTCCATCTTTGAAACTTCTCCGCATTAAATAAGAAAGTGAAATCCACGTCATGTACTTTGGCGAAAGTTTGTTTCCACTTTACTATATTGTCAAGTTGCCATAGAAAATCATTTCTAAAAGTTCGTGAAGCAGAACCCCCAAAATCTTTCCAGCTTGGATGTTCCGAAGATTTATGTACATAATCTGTAGCCCACTCATATCGTGGAGAGAAATTCATCTGATAAGATATATTAAAAGGTAAAGATACCTTAGCATAGATATTAGCATTCAAATTATTTATCACATTTCTCTTATCTGTATAATAAGAATCGATCAAAGGATGCTTCGCTGACGTGTCATCTCCCGGATTCAACTTCATTGTTCCATCTTCATTAGTAGGACTTCCATATGGAGTCAGCTTCTGATACTGAACCCAATCCGCTCCGATAGCACTGGCATCACGTTGTACAAATTGCGCATTTAATCCCACAGTCAGAAACTTATTTATTTTGGCATCCAGATTTAAACGAGTCTTAAATGATTTATATCCGTTATTTACAATAATGCCCTCATTGTCTGTCCATCCCATAGACCAATAATAATTTACCCCTTTTGTCTTTCCCGAAATACTTGCATTATAATCCTGACGAAGACCATTCTGAAAAACCATATCGGCCCAATCTACAGATTTACCATCCAAATAATTCTGTATTTCCAAGTTCTTAAAGCCAATTCGACGCAACCAAGTCTCTACAGGATCTCCCGTCGAATTATCATATTTCATCCAATCTTCAATAGAAACATCTGCGGGTAATTTACGAGGGTCATTAAACTCATAAGGTCTATGGTTCGGATTTGCACTATTAAAGACATCCGTCCTCCAAGCAGTAAACTCATCTCCCTGATATACCTCAGGAACTATAGCCTGAGTAGCTACACCTATAGAAGCATCAAAACTAATTGTCGGTTTTTCACTTTTACCCATCTTTGTAGTGATGATAATAACTCCACTAGCAGAACGCGCTCCGTAAATAGCAGCAGAACTAGCATCCTTCAACACATCAATTTGTTCTATATCATTCGGATTTATATCGGCCAAGTCACCCGGATATATAACCCCATCCAATACAATCAACGGATCAGTTCCAGCATTAATTGAGTTCTTTCCACGAATCAAAAGACTTCCACCCGGTTTGGGACCTGCACTAAAACCAACACTCAATCCCGGAACATTCGCTCTTAATAAGTCTTGCATGGAGGAAGGACTTTCATTTTCCAACTGCGCAGACTTTACTTGCATTACTGCACCAGTCAAGTCTCTTTTGCGAGCACTACCATAACCAATCACAACTACTTCATTCAATGTTTCTGAATCTTCTGCCAGACGAATTACAAAATCGCGTTTGTCTTTGACAGGAATTTCTTGCTGAGCAAATCCTATATATGATACTACAAGGGTAGCTCCGGAAGAAACATTTAAAGTAAAAAATCCGTCAAAATCAGAAATAACTCCATTCGTTGTACCTTTCTCCATTATATTAGCCCCAATAACAGGCTCATTATGTTCATCAGTTATCTTACCTTTCACTGTTACTTTTTGTTGAGCAGACAGTTGAACGGTAAACAACAGAAAAGCGATTAACCATAAGATTCTCACTTTCATAAAACAATGTCTTTCCATTTCGTATAAGTTTAATTATTATTAAAAGGCTATTTCATTTTCAACATCTCAATTCCTGCCATCAAGAATGCTCCAACCCCATATACCTCAGTCATATTCTGAGTCACTTGTTCAGGAGCAGCACTAACCGGTTGGACATATCCAAGCATGCCATCTTCATGAACATAGCTTTTCAAAGCCTTCCAACCCTTACGGGCAGCTTTTTTATATTTTCTATCTTTCAAAATTCCTTGATTCACTCCCCAGCCCAAACCATAAACAAAAAATCCGGAAGCACTATTTTCAGGGGAAGGATATAAATCCGGATCAAGCATACTGGCATGCCAAGAACCATTCTTATCCTGACACTGAACTATAGCGGAAGCCATTTCTTTATAAATGTTCAGATAATAATCATAAGTAGGATGATCTTTAGGCAAAGTTTGCAACAACAAAGGTATTCCTGCAAACACCCAACCATTACCTCTTCCCCAAAATACCTTCTCGCCATTCTTCTCTCTTTTGGGAATATATCTTCTATCACGATAGTATAACTTAGCATCCGCATCATATAAAGAATCTGTAGCTTCTTTAAATTCCCTATCCATAAAAGCCAAATAGTTTTTCTCCGGATAGAGCTTATTCAACAACCCGTATACCGGCGGAGCCATAAATAACGCATCACACCATGACCAACGTTCCGACCAATTCTTTGCTCCGAGCCACAAACGGGCCTTCGAAGGTTTAGCAACAACAGAATCTACACGGGCAATTGTAGGCTGAATCATTGCAGGATCATGGTATTTCTCATACATACGAATATACATCTGTGCTATAACAAGATCGTCCGCATGATAGAGACGTTTTAAGAACCCCCAATGATGTTTCTTCCCTATCTGCATCAGAAAATCATAATAACGGGAGTCTTGAGTATAATCTGCCCATTCTACCATCCCCCGGAACAAGACTCCGTTTGTCCACGCCAAATCATGATGTTTAACTTTTGACTGATGATTTACCTGCCACATGGCAACTTTATCAATTAACACACGATCTTGTCCCTTCTTACTTTTCGCTTCTACTGTAGAGAATATCGAAAAAAGACTAAAAACCAAAATAAGTATTTTTCTCATGGTAAATATAAAATCTCTATATTTGTTATTTTAACGTTTTACAAATCTCATTATTGATCTTCTTCAATGTTGCTTCATCCAGCTTTATTACTTTACGGTCATAAGTCATCAGTCCATTCACTTCTACTTCTACATCTGTCGTTTGTGTGTAAACAGCTGCAGAAAAGCCTTGCTTTATCATTTCTTTCAGCATTTCTGCATACTTCAGATATTCAGCAGTAGCTTCCGTAGATGTATTAAACTGGATGTATCCCCAATTCCGGTTGGGTTCCCAAAGATGATTCTTCAAAACCAAACCAATCCCCCCATATTCTCCTAGTACCGTAGCACGTTGTGCATCATACAAATACATTTCCGGCCCCGGATAATTATGCAAATCAAGCATATCACCGCAAGTATAATGATTTCCACCACTTGCCGGATTGACCAAACGTGTAGGGTCATATTGTTTGGTCCATTCTGCAATCTCACTTGTCTTAAATTGCCCCCAAGCCTCATTAAAGGGCACCCAAGTCCCAATACAAGGATAAGAATAGAGATAATCAATAATTTCTTTCCATTCCTTACGATAAGTAGCCTCAGATTCAGGAGAACGTGCCAGTTCCGTTCCATCAAAATACTTCTTTCTCTGCCACTCCAAGGTTTTATCACCATTAGGCATATCCTGCCAAACAATTACTCCCATTTGATCACAGTATGTATACCAACGTGCAGGCTCTACCTTTACATGTTTTCTTATCATATTAAAGCCCAAATCTTTCGTTTTCTTGATATCATAACACAATGCCTCATCCGTAGGAGCTGTATATAATCCATCCGGCCACCAACCCTGATCTAACGGACCAAATTGAAACAGATCTTTATTGTTTAACTGTAAACGCACAATACCTTTTTTGTCTCTTTTCATAGAGTACTTACGCATCGCCATATAACTCCTTACACAGTCTACCCGTTTTCCTCCCTCAAATAAAGAAACTTCCATCTGATATAAGAATGGTTCATCCGGCGACCAAAGTTTGGCATCAGCCGGCATGGAAACCTCAACTGGTAACCCATTAATTGATGTTCCCACAGCCACCAGACGCCCTCCTTCAAACACTTTTACCTCAAATTTATCTGAATACCTATTGTCATCTGTTTCAACCTTTACTTTAACCTTATTCAAATCTATATCAGGTGTTGTTTTTATATCTGTAATATAGTGTTCAGACACCGGTTCCAACCATACAGTCTGCCAGATACCACTCACCGGCGTATACCAGATACCATGAGGATTACTCACTTGCTTTCCGCGTGGCTGCGTACCTTTTTCTGTCGGGTCCCACACTTTGACAACCAAATTATTTTCCGAGTTCTTCAAAGCTTGGGTTATATCAAATGTAAACGGAGTAAATCCTCCTGTATGTTCTCCTACTTTTATATTGTTAACCCATACCTCAGTTTTCCAATCAACAGCTCCAAAATGAAGCAAAATCCTTTTTCCTCTCCATTTAGAGGGTATAACAAACTCACGCTGATACCATAATTCTTTATCTTCTCCCAATGTCTTTCCGACTCCCGAAAGGCTGGATTCGACAGCAAATGGTACTAATATATCACCTTCAAAAGAATCCGGAATTGATTTTCCCAACGGTAAAACTGCATACTTCCATAAACCATTCAAATTAGACCACTCAGAACGCTCCATAATAGGACGCGGATATTCCGGTAATACATTGTTCACATCTATCTTCTCCGCCCAAGAAGTTTTGATCCTATCTCCTACAGGGGTCCATTGTGCCCATAACATCTGAGAAAATAATGACAGAGCTATTCCTATTGAAAATAATTGTTTTATCATATATAACTAGTTTTATCATTTGCAGTAATCAACACAGGCAAAATTAGAGGTTCGCACAATATATAGATGATATAAACATCCCAATAAATCACAAAAACGTCTCAAAATAAAATGATATAGACAAATGAAACATGAATGGGATAATTGATGCATATAGCATAAAAAAAAAGCCTTGTACCATTTGTAGTACCCGTTACTACAAAAGATACAAGGCTTTCATATAATTCTATAGTAAGAAAAATGACCTTATAAATCCTTTTTGTTATCTCTGCTATTTCTTTTAATTGATTTCAAGCTCATCCGACTCACTATAAAAATAATCTATGGCGGTTTCTTCCGGCAAATAAACGGAACGATAAGTGATATGGTCTCCTGCGAAATCATCTATCTTCACCTGTGTTGCGGGAGCTTTCAAAAGCACAGTTTTATTTTTCCCCTCAGAACTCATATAAGTAATTTCAGAAGCAAAAAAAGTTGGTTCAAGCGAAGCTGCAAAAGTAACGGTCAATACATCATTCTTTAAAACCGCCGTCTTTACTTTTGTATTGAACAACAATTTCTCATAAACATCACCATATACTGCACAAGGAACCTCCGACATAATAGAAGAATTACCATACGTATCGTATGTACAGATTTCAAAGACATACGAGCCTTCCGCCAAATCCTCTACTACAACCTGAGTAAGAGTTGCTTTATCTGTCAATTGTAATTCAGTAGACTTCGTTCTGTTTTCCCAGAATATTTTTGCCGTTTTAGCACGAGGATCAAGTAATTTCTGCCATTCGAGCATAACCCGATTACGTCCTGCATAAGCTTTCAGTGAATCTACTTTTCCAATATATACAATAGGCCCTTCTTCTATAAACTCTTTATACGTGGCATCCATACCATCGCAAGAGATCAAGGCACCTATACTTAAAAATATAAAAATCAGTTTTTTAAATAGTTTCATAGCATTATCTTTTACTTGTTACTAATTATGCCTCGCACCGAAAAACGTAAGTTCGTGAAGATGCATATAACGTGTTTTCCCCCATGTGTCATTCGTTTTAAAACGAATATAACGTACAGCCGGAGCATTATCAGGAATAATAAAATTCTCACCATTTTTCGCAGCTTCCTGATCCTCTGTTGTAAGAGCATCGTTTACACCACCTCCTGAAGGTTTCACCGACTCATATTCAGAAAGTAATACCCAAGAATCATCAAAGCTACCATCTGGATTTGGATCATTACTACCCCACAGTTCAAAATGCTTCGGGTGTCCTGCTTTAAATGTATTACCATACTTACCCGGATAATAACGTGAAACCATCACAAATCGGCTCAATTTATACTTTTCCCCCATATCAAAGGTAAACCATTGCGGCATTACTGTTGTCGTCTTGGTTTGAAAACAAGGATCTGTATCTGTGATTCCATCCCAAAGCCGCGTCATATCATTTCCTTTCGTCACTTCATTCCATGAGTGGCACTCATAAGAGTCAGTCGGCAAAGCCATCTTCCTGAACAAAGACTTATCGCATTGTTCTTCATACAAAGGAGTCTCGGTGACATACAATGTATCAGAAAGATGTCCCCATCTATCTCTGACAAAAATACCAAAATCTGTAGTAACAGCATCCAGGCCGCGTACATAGAAATCACCACCTTTAGCCTCAGTATAATGCATATATACCTGTGTCCAAATCCCTTCTGCCTGTTTCTTTATGACCCCCAGTCCCAATTTAGCCTTTTCCGGGTTATCAAAGTTCACTTTGATACCGCCAAATGTTTCAGCTGAAATTAATGTTCCACGCACTTTCTGATAAGGAGGAGTATCCGGACTTACTTTTACCACAAGCGGAGTAGAGACAGCCTCACCATAACTAACGGAATAAAGTTCAACGTCATACTCTCCTTTAGTAGGGAATCCTTCTACTACCAAAGAATCTGTATAGAAAGAAGCATTAACTGTACGAATCATATTATCAACTTTATAGCTAGCCCGAACATATTTTAAATTTTGATCATCCGGCAAATCATAATAGATAATTGCTGCACCAGGCAGATTCTTTACCGTCGCATTCAACACCTGTGACGGTGGTGTCGTACTTCCCGTAGGTTCGTTCAGATCAGCATTGTCGGCACAAGCAGCCAAAACAACTCCTATATAAAACAACCCATATTTATAAAATTTCTTCTTCATAACGTTTTTATTTTAAAGTTTACCAACCATAATTCTGTACCAGGTTTTTATTCGAATATAGTTCCTTATCTAAAATCGGCCAGAAATAGTTTCTTATTCTAAACTCTTGAGTATAAATCAATTGTTCTGTATAGTAATCTTCATTTGTGCTATACTGAGTATTCCAACCGGTTATCGGCTTATTCTGTTCCTGAAATGCCAATTTCCATCTACGTAAGTCCCAAAATCTCTGTGCTTCGAATGCCAATTCAATTCCACGTTCCTGTTGTATGATCTCACGTCTGCCATCTATTGTTTCATATTTCTTATTGTTCGTATATGTATCCCAGCTTTCTTCCACACCTTTCAGTCCTGCTCTTTCTCTGATCAAATCGACCCAAGTCAGAACATCAGTTTTAGTAGCACCACTTTCATTCAAAGCTTCAGCATACAACAGATATAAGTTACCCAATCTCATCACTGGGAACGGATATGTAATCTTAGTAAAACCACTGGTCTGCCCTACCACACTCTTAAAATGAACTAGTTTTTTAGGCCATATACCTGTTTCATTCCATGAATTCGCAATCTGATTGGCAGCAGACTGTCCTTGTTTACATTGCACATAAATCGGTTTCGTCTCATCTGTCACTCCCTGCCCGAACCAGACTGCACCATCAAATCCTAAACTTGCGTAATAGCGTACTTCTCTGTCAAAATTCAGATTAGCTGTTGTATACCCTTCCTTGATAAAGTACTTATCATTAGTTGTTGCTTTTCTCAATTCAAAACGATCATCATAATTCCATGTCTTATCTTCTGTAATAGGAACTCCATTTTTTGTATAAAACAAATCTGCTATTTTTAGAGGGACAGCCAAATTACCACCAACACTCGCATTTCCTTCTTTTCCCGGTTCCAATCCACGTGGAATAGCATGATCCTGTAACTGTCCGATAATACTATTTGAATTAGCCCAAATAATTTCTTGATTCCACTTTTCCGTCACAATGTTACGAATATTCATTTTCGCACGGGTCTGATCGGATATTGTGTATTCAAGAGAAGTATATTTATATAAATCATGTCCCTGAGCTTTCAGAAAATCAATAGCCTGCCTACAAGCTTCCGCAGCATCTATCCAACGCTGTTTTTTGGCCTGTTCCGATTTATTCGGATTGAATAGTTCAATACCTCTGGAATCAGTATATCCTTTATAATCAGCATTTCCATTAAATAAAGGACTGGCAGCAGTTACCATAACTTCGGCTTTTATTGCCATTGCAATTCCTTGAGTAATTCGTCCCAACTCTTCAGCCTCATTCATTATCTTATCAGGCAAATGATTACTGTTGATAATCTCGGTTAAAGAATTGATTACATAATCAAAGCATTCGTCTATAGTACTCCTAAAAACCTTTACTTCATCCTCACTTGCATTTACCGGAATATTCCGATCCATAATAGGAATTGGTCCATACATTCTAATCAGCCAATAATGGTAATAGACTTTCAAGAAACGTACTTCTGCCGCCCAACGGTCTTTCTCTGCTTGTGTCATATCAGGTACCTTCTGAATATTCTCCAGAAAGATATTACAGTCACTGATTCCTTGATACAATGATTTGTTATTCTGTTGATCGGCTCCGGTCCAATAATCACAGCGTGGTCTTGCCGAACTTTGCATATTATGTGAAATATACCATGCATGTACGTGTGCTGCACTACGAAAAGACTCCGTAATATACAGTTCGTCACCACCGGCAATTGCCGGATTTGCCTCCAACAGGCCATGAGCCGGAAGATAATAATAACAGGTAAACAAATATTTCTCCGCCTGTGCCCTCATTGTAAATGCATTATCGATTGTAGCAATATCATCCGGAACAATATCCAAGAATGAATCACATGAAGATAAAGCGATAATCAAACAATTTAATATAAACAGTTGTATTTTTTTCATTTTATATCAAATTTAGAAAGTTAAATTTAGTCCTATATTATACACACGCTGTACAGGATAACCTAAGCCGGAACCTGCCATTTCAGGATCCCAAAGTTTAAATTTACTAAAACATAATAGATTGTTTCCTGTAACATAGAATCGAAGGTTCTTGATTCCTACTTTATTAGTCACTTTTTCAGGAATAGTATAACCAATCTCCAATTGTTTTAAACGCAAGAACGAACCATCACGCATAAACCAAGTACTCGTTTTACTGTTATTCTCAATAGAAGTCGGGCTTAATCTCGGCCATACCGCATAAGCATCTCTATTATCCTCCGACCAATGACTATCTGCAATAAACTTTGCAAGTGCATTATGCCCAACTCTATTACCTACAACTTTTGTATCAACCGTGTTAAAAAATGGAGATACATTATTATAATCAATCCAAAATGATTCTCTAGCCAATCCTTGGAAAAACACTGATATATCCCAATTCTTATATCCATAAGAGGCACCAAAACCATATACAATTTCCGGTTCTTTCGGATATCCGATAGGTACCTGATCGAGATCAGTAATCTTACCATCCTTGTTCACATCACGATACTTAATATCACCTGCACCATATTCTCCAAATTGCACAGGAGAATTAGCCACTTCATTGTCGTCAACAAATAGACCTTCTGCTATATATCCCCAAGTCTGATTAGTTGGATAACCCACTTTCTGTTTCCACCATGCTCCCGGATATTCATAATCCTCATATACCATATATTCACTTGTCGCATAAGTAAAGTTTCCTCTCAACTGCAACCATGATTTATTGGCGAAATATTTATTATAATCTAACGATAAGTCAACTCCGTGCCCCTTGGCCTCTCCCAAGTTTGCATAAGGTTGTACCCAAAGTCCCATAGATGCCGGGATCGAAGTTCGTTGTTGCAAAATACTCTTACGGCGTTCCGTATAATACTCTGCCGTCACATTCAAATCATTAAATAAAGTGAACTCAAGTGCAAAGTTTGTTTTAGCAGACTTTTCCCATGTAATTTCAGGATCAGAATATCGCTTTACCGAAATACCATCCCGATGATAATCATAATTATATCCGAAGTTTGCCCCATACTTACTATCATTCATATTGATATCCGACAAATACAGGAAACGCCCGCTTCCGATAGCATCATTACCAACAATACCATAAGACGCTCTCAATTTCAACTTGGATACTACATCTTTAAATGGATCCCAAAAAGACTCATTAGAAACAACCCATGCCAAACCGGCAGAAGGGAAGAAACCGAACCGTTTACTTTTATGGAAGCGTTCGGAACCATTATAACCGAAGTTGAACTCTGCAAAATAACGATTATTATATGCATAAGTGAAACGCCCCGATAAACCGACATTGCGGTAAGGCAGAGATGCCTGAAGCGAGCCTGCATTCGGCTGAAGGTTATTTCTCAACTGATAGACTAATAATCCGCCTACTCCATGTTTTCCGAAATCACGATTATAATTCAATGCAGCCTCTATATACATATTAGCCGTAATACTCTTACCACCCGGATCATAAATCAGATATTCCGAACCGTCATCCGGATTAATGATATCAATGGCATAATCACCGGTCAGATAATCATAATTAGTCATCTTATAATAATATGGATTCAGTTTACGTGAAACATCATAACTGGAGATACGGGAAGTATTAAACAACAAGCGTGCCGATAAACCTTCCGTCAAGAATTTCAAATCCTGTTTCACTTCAAACTGCGCACTCAAATTAGAACGGCCGGATTCTTTATATCCTCTTACCATTTCTGCATACGGATTCAAATATTGTCCATTTTCAGCATTACCGAATAAAGTATGTTTCGTGTATGCATGAGCTTCATCTTTGGGATATTTAGCGGGAAACAATACCGGATTACTCTTCATAATCAGATTGTACATAGCCGAACCACCATATAACGGTCCGTTATAATCATCGAACACACCACTTAGACGGACAATCAATTCTGTTGTCTTGGTAGCGTTGATATTTACATTAGAACGAAGAGTATAAACTCTCTGCTTGATATTATTATTAAAATTACTGTTCTTATCAACCTCCAGAATACCATTGTCTTGACTATACGAAGCTGCCACATAGTAACGTGCGACATCACCACCACCTGTAATATTCAGGTTGACGCGCTGGTTCATCGTAAAATCTTTTAATAATTCCTTTCTCCAATCCGTAGCCGGATAAATTACAGATCCCGCCCCCGGTACAGTATTGTCTATTTTTTCCTCAGAATACATCAACGGCGCCAACGGATTACGAGTTAAATAGGCCTCATTGTGCAGACGCATATAAGTAACAGGATCTGCCAATTCTATCTCTTGAGTCGGAGTGGATATTGAGTTCTCAACTCTTAAGCTTAACCGTGCTTTTCCCTTCTGACCTTCTTTGGTTTTCACCAGAATCACACCATTTGCACCACGGGCACCGTAAAGAGCGGTAGCAGTAGCATCCTTCATAATAGAAAAGCTGGCGATGTCATCTGGCTGTAAACGAGCCAGATCGGTAGAAGTTAACTCAATGCCGTCAATCAAAATCAACGGATCTTTTTTATATCCGAAAGTTGTAACACCGCGAACAAAGAAAGAGGCGTCATCCACCCCCGGTTCACCAGTTCTCTGATAAGAGATTACTCCTGCAATACGCCCGGCAAGTGCATTCGTAAGATTACTGGAGGGTGTTTTCAGTTCCGCCACTTTCACGGTTGAAATAGCACCAATAACACTCTCCTTTTTCTGTGTACCAAAAGCCACAACCTCAACTCCCTCCAACATCTGAGAGTCCTCATACAGAATTGCATTTATGGTTGTTTCATTTCCTACGGTTTTAGTCAGCTTTACATAACCTACATAACTAAATTCCAAAATAGCTCCTTTAGAAACGTTAGACAGTGTATAGTTACCATCCAAATCAGTAACAACTCCAGTAGTAGAGCCTTTCACCAATACAGATGCACCGATAATAGGCTCACCGTCTGTACCCAAAACCTTACCTTTAATCACCATTCCCTTTTTTTGCTGCTGGACAGTCTGATTATCACTGACTGCATATGCAACAGATACAGAAAGAAAAGAAAAGGTCGTCAGACATACACCTACAATCCACAACCGCCTTTTTAAGCATGTGCTTAGATCTCTTGTTTTTGTTTTCATAATTATTAATAAAAAGGTTATTTCATTATAAATATTCCCGATACCAGTTGATAAGAAGCCCACAAAGGATAAAAAGCTTCTTTAATTGATGCAATGGTTTTATCATAGTATTTTTGATTGATTAACATAGGCAAAATTAACGGATGAGAGGATTTCCTGATAAAATAAATATCCCAATAAATCGCAATACTGTCTCAAACAAAAGAAAGAATAGCAAATTCGTTTCAAATGAAATATAAATGGAACAAATATCCCATAAATTATCATATTAGCCTATTTTTTAGAAAGATATAAAGCTCCTCCGCTTCATTATTACAACGCTCTAATCCCTCTATCTATCAAGCACATAAGTCTACGATCTGCAGGATATGTACCCTGCAGATATCTATATACAACACCAATACTTTTGTGAGAACCAAATAATAAACTTAACCGGCAAACTCCTTAGGGAGTACACCAAATTGCTTTTGAAAACATTTAGAGAAATAGGAAGGAGAATTAAAGCCTACCATATAACAAATTTCATTTACCCGCCCATTTCCCTCTTTCAATAACTGAGCAGCCCGTTTCAATCTTTCCAACCGTAGATATTCATTCGGACTTAAATCAAGTACACCTTTAATTTTCCTATAGAAATTAGAACGACTCATATTTAAAGAGTCTACTATATCATCCATACTAAAATCCGGATTATGCAAATTATTCTGAATGATTTCATTCAGCTTTTTCATAAACTCCTCATCAGCTTTTGTCAAAGCCATCGTATTAGCTGCAACAAAAGGAGATTGGGCAAAAGCTTGCCGCAACTTTTCACGACTATTGATCAGATTGGCGATGCAAGCCTGTAAATACCCAACAGAAAAAGGTTTTTCAATATATGCATCTGCCCCTAATTCCAACCCTTCTATCTTTGATTGAATATTCGTTTTAGCAGTAAGCAAAATCACCGGAATATGACTATAATCCAATTTAGACTTTATCAACTTGCACAATTCAAATCCATCCATACGAGGCATAACAACATCACTTACCACTAATGAAACCTCCTGATTATCCAATACTTTCAATGCTTCCACACCATCATTGGCAGTCACAACGACATAATTACTTTCCAACTGACGAACAATGAAAGACAACATATCCGGATTATCATCCGCTACCAACACTACCGGTTTGTCTCCCCTGCTGTCCGCTAGTTCCGTCCGCCGTTCCACCACATTCTCCTCTTCTACGGATTTATATTCCGAAGTCAGCTTTATTACACTATCCTGTTCCACAGGAAGCGACAGACAGAACACATTTGCCTCTTCACCTTCCAACATCATCAAACTTCCCTGATGTAATTCAGCTAATGAACGTGAGAGAGCTAATCCGATTCCTGTTCCTGTGGTAACTTTACCATCTTCTTTTTCATTGAAACGGACAAAAGGTTTAAAGATTTCCTCTTTCATTTCATTCGGGATGATAACGCCATCATTCACTGTACGAATATAAAACATCCTCTTTTCTCCTATCCCGTTCATTTCCAAAAACACATGTACATATGTTTCTGCATATTTCACAGCATTATTCAACAAATTACTAACAATCTTAGTAAATGCTTCCTTATTGACATGTGCATAGAAGTCCTGTTCGCCTACATTCAATACAAAGTCCAGTTCTCTCTGTCTCGCCAAAGATGTAAAACGGTTATAAGTTTCTTTCAGTACCTCAGTAACATTACACTCGGCAAAGTTCAAGCGGAATCCCTGACTCTCTGTTTTACGGAAATCCAGCAACTGGTTCGTCAAACTTAACAACCGTTCCGTATTCTGTTTCATGATATTCAAGTCCTCCCGTATCTCAGGATCCACCGTCTTTTTCAGAAGAATATTCTCCAGAGGACCATTAATCAACGTCAAAGGAGTACGTATCTCATGAGCTACATTCGTAAAGAAATCTATTTTCGCATAATATATTTCACGTTCCTTCTCCTGCTCAAATTTCTCCATTTGCCGATGATGTTTTCTATTACTACGGCGTTTTAAATAAAGAATCAAATAAACGGAACATCCAATAATCAAAAGTATATAAATGCAATAAGCCCAAATTGACAGATAGAAAGGAGGTAAAATCCGGATGCTCAACGAGATTTCATTATTATTCCAAACGCCATTGTCATTTGCAGCTTTCACCCGAAATATATAATCACCATAACGCAGATTAGCATAGGTTATCAACGGACTCTCACCGATAGATAACCACTCATTATCAAACCCTTCCAATTTATACATCAGTTTATTCATTCCAGGAGCTTGATAACCAAGAGCCGAGATGCGGAAAGAAAATGAATTCTGATCAGCCCGGAGTACTATCTTATCAGAAAAAGTGATATTCTTTTCCAAAGGCGAATTAGGTTCATCTGCATACACTTCTTTATTAAACAGCAAGAAATCTGTAATCACTACTGTGGGAAGATTCTTATTCTCCGAGAAGCTTTTAGGATTAAAAGCTATAAAACCATCAATTCCACCAAAATAAATCATTCCATTTTCATCTTCAAAACTGGACCGATAGTTAAACTGATCACCCAACAGACCATTGGCAGTAGTGTATACTTTCATCGTTTCAGTTTTTGGCTGAAAATAGACAAGTCCATTGTTAGTTGTTAGCCACAGCTGTCCATCTTTATCCTCTACAATCTGATAAACAACATCGCTAGGTAGTCCGTCAGTTGAGTTATAACTAGTAAACGTCTCTGACTCCGGATGAAATAAGCAAAAACCTCCTCCCTGAGTTGTTAACCAAATCCGGTGATAGGAATCTTCAAAAATACTAGAAACCTTATTATATGAAAGACTTGTGGTATCTTTTTCATCATGCACATAGTTTTTCCATTTCCGATCGTTCACATTATAACAATAAGCACCATTAGCATAAGTTGCCAACCAGATATTACCACCAGAATCTTCCTTTATATCATATACAAACTTCCCATTCAATTCCGGTATACGGTCAAAATCGTCCGATTGCTTATTATATTTGACCAGTCCGAACATCGTTCCTAAGTAGATGTCACCTGTAGCGGTTCTACAAATTGCAAAAATACTATTATCAATCAAAGAACGGGGAGAGCTGTTCTTCTGATATGTCTTCAAAACAGTCCCTGTACGGGTATCTATAATCTTCAATCCTTTAGAGAATGTGCCAACCCAAAGTTTATCGTCCACTAAACATAACCCATGTATATTGGTAAATCCCGCACTAGGAGCAAAAAAAGAAAATTCTTTTGTATTCAAATTAAAACGGTTCAACCCGCCATCTTCCGTACCAATCCATAACACACCATAGTTATCACGACAAAATTCACGTACCCGCTTACCATGCAGACTATTTTCCTCTCCTTTCGGATAATATTTCTCAAAATGGGTATACGAGCGCGGATAATAGTTTACTCCGCCAAAATACGAACCGATCCATATACCATCTTCACGGTCTTTGCAAAAAGAATAAATTGCATTATCAGACAAAGAATAGGGATCATACTCAGAACTACGCAAGTGCGTATACTTCCCCGTACGGAGATTATAAATATAAGCTCCGCTTTCTGTACCTATCCATAACTCATTATCCGTAGCAAAAAGTAATGTCCGACAATAGATGGATTCATTATCTTCATCTTTCAACAACAAATCCCGTAATTTACCCGAAGTCAGATTCAATTCTTTCACTCCTCCTTTTAAAGAACCAATATATAAACAATTGTATGCTCCCGGGAGTATTTCGCTCACAACGTCATTATTATAAGTTTCCTCATTATCAATAGGTGATATATAAGGATGAAGAGTTTTCAACTCATCTTTCGAATAAAACAATCCGTCACCGTAGAAGCCAATCCAGATAGTACCACTATTATCAACCGTCAGGCATTTCACATTGGTAGAGACCAATGGATGATCGGTCAGAATATAGTTTCTCAAGGTTTGTTTTTTCAAATCATAACAAAACAAGTTTTGCGCCTCTGCAGCTATCCATACCCTTCCCTGACTGTCTCCTGAAATCATAGCAACGGCTCGTTCCACCCTTGTGTTTTTGTCACTCTGTTCTACAAAATGACGAAAAGTATCTTTCTCCGGATAATAGATATAGACTCCCACATCAGTCCCTACCCAGATATTCCCTTCGATATCTTCATAAAGAGAAGTCACAAAATTATTGCCCAGACTTCTCGGATTGTTTCTATCGTACTTAAAATGCCGGAAAGATACCCCATCATATCGATCTAATCCATCTTTCGTACCAAACCACATAAAACCTTTCGAGTCCTGCAAGATAGCACTGACTGTGTTTTGTGACAACCCATTCTGGCTACTAAGATTCTTAAAATAATAATGTTCATTAACCGTTTGTGCACGGCTAAGAATTCCAATTATTAAAGAAATAAACGTTATTATAATTTTTTTCATATATTCGGTTTATAACACTTCTTTTATTCAACTTACCAAATGTAGGTGAAATAACAATCGAAAAATAGAAGATACGTCCCAATGAATGAAAAAATAGTCTTATTTCTCTATTTTAATACGTGCATCTACGGCCACAACAGCCTTTTCCGTTGCGAGAAGCGGATTGATATCCATTTCTTTGATTTCCGTTGCAAACCGGAGCAAGGTAGACAAACGGACAATAATTTCAGCAAATTTATCCTCGTTTACTCCCTTCTGGCCTCGCGTTCCCTGGATGATTTTATAGGCGCGCAATGAGTGAATCATCGAATAAGCCTCCTCATAAGAAAGCGGAGCCAAACCGGAAGATACATCTTTGAGCACTTCCACAAAAATACCCCCTAAACCGCAAAGCACTACATGGCCGAACTTCTCCTCATATTTCGCACCAATGAACAGTTCTGTCCCTTTCAGCATAGGCTGCACCATTATCGACCTGGCATCAGGGATCTGCATCATCCGGTCAAATTCCAGTGCCAAGTGTTGCTCGCTTTTAATATTCAGCACCACTCCGCCGACATCCGATTTATGCACCGGACCGACAACCTTAGCCACTACGGGGAATCCACATCGGCGGGCGAAGGCTACGATCTCTTCCTTATTATCCGAAACAAATTCGTCTACCAACGGGATACCTGCCGCATGGAGCAATGCCTGTACATAATGAGGCTCGATATATCCGTCTTCCGGAATCGAATCAATAATACGACGAATCCTCGGGACATCCACTCCAAACAATTCTATTTCAGGAACAGCCGGTTTAGGAGCATTAACGATACGCGAAAGGGCCGTCCCGAGTGTCACTTCATCGGCAAAGTTCACGTGCCCTTTAGCAAGAAACGCTGCAACTTCAGCTCCGGCAGTATTGATAGAAGGAAGAATCGGGAAAATCGGTTTCTTGCAAGTTTGCATCTTTTCGTGAAGCACATCATACATTTCAAACATAGTAACCAATCCCGGAGTTCCGAAGATAGCCATCATGGCATCTATGTTTTCAAGCTTTTCTTCACAGTAATCAATGCAGAGACGCAAATGCTCTGGTGTCCCGGTAGCCAGAATATCTATCGGATTTCCAACGGCAGCACCGGGAAAAAGTTGAGCTTTCAGTTCTTCCACCAATTCGCCTTCGAGCTTCGGTACGTTCAAACCGCCTTTACTCAACGCATCTGTCAACATTACCCCCGGTCCTCCGGCATGAGTGATAATGGCAAAATTCTTTCCTTTCAATTCGGGTAAAGTAAATACACAACCTACGGTCGTCAGTTCCTCACGAGAGAAACAACGCACAATTCCTGCTTTACGGAACAACGCCTCTACCGCTGAGTCGGAACTTGCAATCGCTCCCGTATGAGAAGACGCCGCACGGCTTCCGCTCTCCGAACTTCCGGCCTTGATAGCAGCAATCTTACATCCTTTTCTTATCAAAGAGGAAGCATGAAACAATAATCTGTCCGGGTTCTGAATACTTTCAATATAAAGCAATTTCAGATGTGAATCTTTCTCGGGATCAAAGTTCTCGTCCATAAATTGCAAGACATCTTCTACACCGATCTGTTTGGCATTACCTACCGACCAGACAGAATTAAATTGCAATCCTTTCGTCACCGCACTTTCCAGAATAAACACCGCTGTTGCACCGGAACTGGAGATTAGATCAACTCCTTTCAGGTTCAGGTTAGGGATAGGTTGGCTGAACACGCTATGATGCCAGGTATTCATCAAACCGATACAATTAGGTCCAATCAGCGAAGCGCCGTATTTATTCACAGTTTCCAGGATACGTTCTTCCAATAGCGCCCCTTCATGCGTTTCTTCTCCAAATCCGGCAGAGAGTATGATAAACGCCCGAGTTTGTTTTGTACTAGCCAATGTTTCCACAATATCGGGACACAGTCCGGCAGGCACAGCCAATACTGCCAAATCCGTATCAGGAAGATCTTTCACATCTGCAAAGGCGGGAACTCCTTGTACTTCCTTCTCCTTCGGGTTTACCGCCCGAAGTTCTCCCTGATAACCTCCGTTTATCAAGTTCTTTAATATTGCGCCACCCGGCTTATGTACATTATTCGAAGCCCCTACTACAACAATACTTTCAGGGCGAAGCAACTGGGTTGTTATCATATCATACGCTGGTTTTCATTTAACTTAGGTACAAATATATTCTTTCTTATGAGAAAAAAGAAAGAAAAAGGGGAGAATTGCATATAGAAATAGGCTATCGAGAAGAAAAAAAATAAAATATCAGTTAGATTATACTAGCTTTTTGAAATATAAAAGGGCATCTTACTATTTGTACTAACCCGCCCTTCTCTAGAGATTTACACAGTAACTGTTAAGATTTAACAAATGATATCTCTCAGACTCCGGATCTACTACATACCAACATCCAATAGCTGCATCATACAAAATAATCTTGCTCTAATATGCTGATTTAGTTTAGACAACTTATATATCAGAGCAAGACTGTTTTATTAACTTTATATTACGATAAGACAGATAACATAAAATTATAATGGTATTTGTTTATAAAATTTCGAAACTAATAATATGTCATTAGTTGCAAAATCAAAATCAATCCAAATAGTTTTCTGAAAAAAATAAAAGAATCTATGCTGCACTTGGATATTATTACATTTCGCAGAAACCTTGTAAAAGCCGACCCTCATTTTCTTCTTTTCCAACAGCATTGGAATCTCATAAGCTTTTAAAAAGCCATTATATAATACCTTATCATCCACCGAAATAGTAACATTAATTTCTTTGCTATTTTCATAAGAGTTACCTACAAATATTAACGCAGTTCTGGATGTAACACACACACAACACACACATAATATTATTCCTATCGTTATTATTTTTTTTCCCTTTCATAATTTCATCTACATTATCGCCATTTAAGACCTAAATTATATATATCGACAACAAGATTATTATTTAGATTATTTTGTTGCTGCAACATGATAACTCTTTGGTTGCTATTGCTGTTGTGAACAACTCCTCCCTGCTTCATTATATTAAATGGATTCTGCGAATGTGATAATCCAATTGCATGCCCAAACTCATGAGTAGCTGTAAAAGTTTTATTATAAGACAAATTATTCGACAACCAATTATTATTAGCAAAATCGCTTGAAGCCAAAGTCATAACCTTTCCACCTAACATACTTGTTGCTCCATGCGCTCCTTTACTATCGCTATCTGCTAATACAAATAAATGATCAGAGTTTTCGACATCTTTCATAGAAGTTGCAACTTTAAGATCCATATCAACCTTTAAATTGTAAGTCTTATTATCGCTCCATTCAAATTTTCCTTCATAAGTACTTTTTATATCAGAAACTATATCTTTGGCAGCTCTAGCCATATTTATATTATCACTTGAATTATTAAATATCTTTGCAGTTACATGCATAGTGACAATATCACCATTCCGAGTATACCAAATACTATCTCCATTCACATCAATATTATTCACCGGATTATTTGCACCATATTGATAAGGTGATAAAGAAACATACTTCTCTGAAATCTATCAGTTTTCATAAATCTCCCTAATGCAGCATCATACATCCTCGCTCCATAATCATACCAGTCCAACCCACCTTTACGATCCAACTCCTTGCCATTATACTTATAAGGCTGGACGCTCTGCCGGGAACTTGTTGCATCAATCCGCCGAAAGCATAATAATCGTTCACTTCCTCAACCGTTCCCTCCTCAGCAACAACCACACGATTATTACCCTGATGATCTTTCAAATAATAATGATACTGACCGTCAGTAAGGGACACATA
>NZ_MNQN01000104.1:37722-37964 GCF_001915455.1 Bacteroides sp. 43_46
ACACGACTAGGCAAATTTAAACAATTATACTGAATAGCAGTTATATTTTTGTTTAAATCTTTAGTCAGGTTGCCGTTTTCATCATATTCATACTCTGTGGACAAGTCAATACCGTCCTTGAACTCGAAGCCGTTATTGAAGGTAGAAGTGCCTGAACGGTCTGCCACCTTCTTTAACCGGTTACCGGCATAACTCAAAGAAAGATCATCAATCACATCATAACCCGTCGCTGAAGTCTGCCC
>NZ_MNQN01000092.1:0-2776 GCF_001915455.1 Bacteroides sp. 43_46
ATATTTCTTTTAAAGAATTTATTGTCTCGTATAATAAAACTTGTAAAGAGAAGGCATCTCTAGTCTCAAAGAGAATTAGGATGCCTCTCAATTATAAGTTATTTACTCAGTAGGAGTATTTAGATCCATTACCTTAACATAGATTATTGCCTTTTTCGTTCTACCCCATTTGTCAAGAATATTAATACTTACTTGACAAGGAACAGCCTCAGCGATTATTGCAGCATCAGCCTTCTTAGATATAGTAATTTTATTACTATTATCTGGTCCTTCACCTTCACTTGCAAATGCTTCACTAACTGTCAGATAAGTTTTCGCATTTTCATCCGGTTCAACAGTAACCTTCTTGATTTTATTGCTGCTGAATGTATAAGTATTACCAGAAGCATCAAGTCTTTCGAAATCATCTTCTAATATCTCTATTTCAGTAGCATTTCCTTTGATTATATACGGATTATCTTTTGTTCCTATAACAACTTCATTTTCATCTTCTTTCGTATACTTGAAACTACCTTCATAGATTTCAGATAATATTGTCAGATTAAATTTATCTGTAATAGCATTCAAACGATTATTTCCGAACGGTGCATAAGACACAGTAATATCACGGCCTGTATAAGCACCACCCCAATTTTGATCTTTTGCTTGGTCAGAAACATAAGGGAATACCTTAATTTCTGATTTCTTTGTTGGAGTGTTATTTACTTCCTCAGTAAGCCATGCAGGAGCATATTCCTTGTTCTTGTTGTTCAGTCTATAAGGCTTATCTTCTGTGAATGTGATATTATCTTTATACTCTTTTGTTATAGAACCGTCTTGATACAATGTATAAAGATCGAAGCTAATTTTTGTAGCATCAGCATTATTATCAAGTGTAACAGCAGTAGGTACTGTACCGTAAGCTTTGGCAATATTACCTGCAAAGAAGTAACCGGTTGCACGCTTAAAGACGAATAATTTATCATTCTGCTGATCTACAGTAATCTTGAATGTCGTTTCATATAAGAATTCATTACCTAAGCTGGCATCAGAGTCAGCGTTCTTGAATTGAACTGTTGCAGTATGAGGTACAGCAGCAACTGTTGCAGGTGTGAATGTAGCTTCGATTACAAACTTAGTAATCTTATCTTTATCACTACTCAAATTAGAGACTTTCTTGTTGTCTTTATCCAGACCTACCAATGCCAATGCAATGCCACCTTTGTATTCTTCCTCTACTCCATTGATTGTTATCTGACCGTCAGTATAAGCAATAGATGTTTTTATAGGACTGCTTAAGTCGACTTTTTCTTTGATAACTTCTACTGATGGACCAACAATTTCAGAAGTAGCTGTAACCTTTTTACCATCTACAACCCAAGTCATATCCTTGATCTCAGCTTTTTCAACCTTATATTGGAATGTCAAAGTCACCTTCTGTTCCTTTACTTCTCCAGCAACAGTAAGATAGTGAACGGTAACTTCTGCTTCAGTTTCTTTATTCGCTTTAATTGTATTAAGATCTTTCTTGAACTCTATATTTTCATTTTTAGCAACTTCATAATAGTAAGCTACCACATTATCCAATTGACTGCCGAACAGTTCATCCAATTTATAGGTTTCTTGATAAGTCAAGGTTTCGCTAGGACCAGAAATAGATACTTCCGGTTGGTCACTATCTGTAGTAGCTTTAGCCTTAACCTTTACGTCATATCCGGAAATGATTTCATTACCCCATGCATCTTTTGTTGTAAGAGCATAAGCAGTATTCTCCTTCAAAGCCTCCAATTCTGTATCAGTTACTCCTTCTGCAAATCTAAGAGTCAAATCATAAACGCCTTTGTTAGCAGTAGGTTCTTTTTCTGGGTCTGCTACACGAGTCAAAGCATCTACACTAAAATTATCTGCAATATTAGCTACAACAAAGCTAGTATTACCTTTAGAATCTGTCAGACCGATTTCGTAAGCCTGAATATCTGCAGCTTTCAGATTCACCGGATTAATCAAAGCGTGAATCTTACTACCACCTCTGGCAATAAGTAAATCACCTGCTTTCTTAAATTTATCATTTCCATTAAATTTGATGTCTGCGGTTGCTTTATGATAATACAGAGTTGCTTCAGCTTGTGGAGAGCTTAAATCAACAGTACCAGCCGCTGTTACACCGAGCACACTCATACCAGTGATACGAGCAGATTTCGGCATAGAAACCTTTTCCCATTCTCCTGTTTCCTTATTGAGAATATTCAATACCCAAACCAATGGATTGCTAGCGTCAGCACTTACATAGATATCTGTAGCAGCTTTAACATTTGTTTTTTTAGGTTTTTCGTCTTCTGCATCCCAAACTATCCAATATCCATCTTCAGAAATTTGCGGTGCATATCCATCTTTACCCGGAGTTCCTACTCCCGCATCACCTTTTTTACCTTCAGCACAAATACCTAGGTCATTGCCATTGACAATCCAGTTCTTTGTTACCGGATCAATCTTGATTGTCGTTGGAGTAGCATCCTTACCGCTTGTGATAGAATAACTTTTATTATCATTAAAAGTTATTTTAAATCCACCGGTAATGTCTTCAACATTAGTTACCCATTTACCTTCTTTTACAAACTTCTGTAACTCGGCAATGCTAGCTTTGTTTGCGTCAATCTGTGTTTGCAGATTGTCAATGTCATCATCGTAGTCCTTACAGCCTACATAGGTGACAGTAGAAAGTGCCAACGCCCCGAAGAACATCACTTTTACAAATTTTCTTTTCATAACTACTTAAAAATTACATTAATAATATATT
>NZ_MNQN01000093.1:0-2739 GCF_001915455.1 Bacteroides sp. 43_46
TTGAGCCAATTTGTTCTCTGAACCAAGCACGTTGATGATTTTATGCTTGTACAGTTTTTCCATATTGTCACGAGCCGGACCCAGATACTTACGCGGGTCGAATTCTGCCGGTTTTTCAGCAAATGTCTTGCGGATAGCAGCTGTCATAGCCAGACGTGAGTCAGAGTCGATGTTGATTTTGCAAACAGCAGACTTGGCAGCCTTACGCAACTGCTCTTCGGGGATACCGATAGCAGCTTCCAGCTTACCACCATACTTGTTGATAGTATCAACTTCTTCCTGAGGAACTGAAGAAGAACCGTGAAGAACGATGGGGAATCCCGGAAGTTTCTCCATTACAGCATCCAGAACGGCAAATTCCAAAGGAGGAGGAACCAGACGACCGGTAGCAGGGTCAACGTGGCATTGTTCGGGTTTGAACTTGTATGCACCATGAGAAGTACCGATTGAGATAGCCAGTGAATCGCAACCTGTACGGGTAGCGAAGTCAATAACTTCTTCAGGATTAGTATATGTATGGTGTTCTGCAGAAACTTCATCTTCTACACCGGCCAATACACCGAGTTCGCCTTCTACAGTTACGTCGAACTGATGGGCATAGTCAACTACCTTCTTAGTCAGTGCAACGTTTTCTTCGTACGGAAGGTGTGAACCGTCAATCATTACTGAAGAGAAACCAGAGTCGATACAGCTCTTGCAAGTTTCGAATGTATCTCCGTGGTCGAGGTGAAGAACAATTTCAGGATGTTTGCAACCCAATTCCTTAGCGTACTCAACAGCACCCTGAGCCATGTAACGCAACAGCGTAGCGTTGGCATACTGACGGGCACCCTTAGATACCTGAAGAATAACCGGAGACTTTGTTTCAACTGCAGCCTTGATGATAGCCTGCATCTGTTCCATATTGTTGAAGTTGAATGCCGGAATAGCATATCCACCTTTGATAGCCTTAGCAAACATCTCTCTTGTGTTTACCAGTCCTAAATCTTTGTAATTAACCATTTTGTTTAAATTTTATTGTTAGTGAATTAAAATTCTACGCAAAAGTAATCATTATCCTTTAAAGTAAAGAACTTGAGAGGAATAAAATATCCGGCTCATCCTACCAAATCCATTCTATTTTAAAGCTATTGGCTTCATTTAACAGATTATTGTAATCTCTATATTACAAACTCTTTGCATTTATCTCTGCCAGTCATACTTTTGCCATCTATACTTCTATCAACAAAAAAGCCGGAGAACATGTTTGCTCTCCGGCATCTGTTTACACATTATTATGTAATACTAATTTTTCAGATAGATGATGGTCGGCAAATGGTCACTGTAACCGTTCAGCCAAGTCCTGCCCCCATGCGTACGCAAGGGGGAACCTTTGTATTTGCCATCCTGCTGAATCAGATAATCGCGGATGAAAACTTCATTGTGATCATAGCGCAACCCTTTCTTAGCCTTCAGCAACGGTTTCGAAATGACAATCTGGTCAAACAAGTTCCACTTGCCCCGATAGAGCAATGTCCCCACTCCCTTGTCTTCCAGTGTCTCCCACCAGGGATTGTAGAATTCGCCTTTCTTCACCTGCTTCGGATATTTGCGTGCACCCAGCACCTCCATGCTTTCATCCATCGGGTCGTCATTCATATCCCCCATCACGATGAGTTTCAGCTTCTTGTCGCTACGCATCAGAGAGTCCTTCAAGGCTTTTACCTGCCTGGCTGCATGCACACGCACCGGTGACTTTGCCCCACGGGAGGGCCAGTGGTTCACTATCACGCAGACACGCTCTCCCGCCAGTTGTCCGTCCACAATCAGGAAGCCGCGCGTCAAGTGCACCGTATCCCCCTCAAAAGGAGTAGAAAGCACCAACTTTGAGTGGGTAACGCTGAACTGCTTCGGGTCGTACAGCAAGGCACAGTCGATGCCCCGTCTGTCCGGTCCTTCATAATGCACGAACTCATAATTGGAAATGGCCGGCTGCTTCACGAGGTCTTCCAGCACCCGGCTGTTCTCCGCCTCTGCCACACCGATGAATGCCGGACCTTCCGGCACTAAATCACGCGAAAGGGAACCCAACACTTTGGAAAGGTTCTGCAGCTTGGACTCATACTTCTTTGCCGTCCATTGGTAACTGCCGTCGGGCAGGAACTCATAGTCATTCTTACCTGCATCATGAATCGTATCAAACAAGTTCTCAAGATTGTAGAACGCAACACTATACAGTTTCCGTTCCGCATTTTGTGCCCCCAGCGTTGCCACGCACAGCCAGAAAGAGCATAAGACAAGTAGTTTCCTCATAAATTCACAAGATTAAGTCCTGCAAAAATCAGAAATAAAATGCGATAAACCTACTAAATAAAAATAAATCTGAATTTATTTTGTAGAGTCTCCAACTTGCACTATCTTTGCGCTCTGAAAAGAAGACCATTACACTATTTATTACCAAAATAGTAACAGAATATAAATTTTTAAAAGAAAATATCAAAATGAAAAAAGGTATTCATCCTGAAAATTACCGTCCGGTAGTATTTAAAGATATGTCAAATGGTGATGTATTCTTGTCTCGTTCCACTTGCAACACGAAAGAGACTATCGAATTCGAAGGTGAAACTTATCCGCTGGTAAAGCTGGAAATCTCCAGCACCTCTCACCCGTTCTACACAGGTAAGTCTAAGCTGGTTGACACTGCCGGTCGTGTTGATAAGTTCATGAGCCGTTACGGTAACCGTAAGAAATAATCAGTTT
>NZ_MNQN01000105.1:0-36414 GCF_001915455.1 Bacteroides sp. 43_46
AGAGGGATTACAGGTCTTTGATAAGATATGTCTGGGGAATAAGGAAGGGGGAGCGATAGCGAATATGGATATTCCCGACAGATTCCGCTGGCTGACTGCGGTGAAAAGTTCCTGCATACAGGTATCCCGTCCGCATCCGGGATTTTCCACTGACTTGGACAGGACTTTGGAAAGACTGTTCGAAGAGCTTGTATTATAATAATAGGAGGCTGTTTAACAAGTTATATAATGCCTACCACCTCCCCCTACGGGTACTCCTCCTTCCAGAAGGAGGAGACTTTTAAATACTATCGACTTGTTAGACAGCCTTTGAACATACATAAACCTATCATATTAGTATATCAGGTTTCCAACCTATAAATTAATTTCATCCCCGTAATCCTTCTTATGTTTCTTTGCAGACAAATGTAAACAAAAAGAAGATACATCTTTATCCACCACAAGATTGTTCTATTAATTAATAAGCCTTGTTTCCGTAGAAGCCGTTATTTATTCATAAGGCTTCTTTTACTTGATTTAACTCCATATACCACGAATCCGGAGAACAAAATACGCTGAAAATAAGTATATATATGGAAGGCCGAAGCGAAGACAGAGTTATCCGTAAAAATGGTAGCAAAACCCGTAATCTATATAAATACAAATTACTTTTTACTGAATAACTTTGCATACAGAAAAAAGGTAGTAATAATATTAGAATATGCTTTTAATTTAAGATAGCTTGATTATGGAAAAGGTAAAATTGAACAATGGCATTGAAATGCCTATTTTGGGTTATGGTGTTTATCAGGTTACTCCTGAAGAGTGTGAACGTTGCGTATCGGATGCAATCAGTGTAGGATACCGTTCTATTGATACGGCACAAGCCTATCATAATGAGGAAGGTGTAGGAAATGCAATCAGCAAATGCGGTGTGCCACGTGACGAACTGTTCATCACTACAAAAGTGTGGATTTCAAATGCCGGTTACGAAAAGGCTAAAGCTTCTATTGATGAGTCGCTGCGCAAGTTAAAGAGCGATTATATTGACTTATTGCTCATTCATCAACCATTCGGTGATTATTACGGAACGTACCGGGCTATGGAAGAAGCATACAAGGCCGGAAAAGTTCATGCTATCGGCGTCAGCAACTTTTATCCCGACCGTTTTGTAGACTTGGCGGAATTCTGTGAAATCACTCCTGCCGTCAACCAAGTGGAGACGCACGTTTTCAATCAACAGATAAAGTTACAGGAAGTAATGAAGGAATATGGGACTAAGATTATGTCATGGGGGCCGTTTGCCGAAGGAAGGAACGACTTCTTTACTAATGCAACTCTTCAGGAAATCGGTAAAGAGTACGGCAAATCAGTGGCACAGATTGCACTGCGTTATCTGATTCAACGCGATATCATAGTTATTCCTAAGTCTACCCATAAGGAACGTATGATTGAGAATTTCAATGTATTCGACTTTGCGTTAACACCGGACGATATGGCTGCTATTGCCGAGCTTGATACAGCCCAAACCTTATTCTTCTCCCACTATGACCCGGAAATGGTAAAGTGGCTGATTAATTATAGTAAATAACAGTTCACCATAATTTTCTTTTTCAGGCACGGATTACACAGATTACACTATTGCTTTATGTTATCATAATTCATAAAACCGTGGAATCCATGTAATCCGTGCCTTAAAGGGATAATTATTAACTTGCTTACTTAAGCGGAGTAAAATGCAACGCAGCTCCGCCACTCGCCTTCAACTTCAAGACAAGTTTGTCGCCTGCCTTTATTTTCTTATGAGTACTGCGTACTTTCGTCCGTGTATTCAGCTTGTCGTCATCTTCATACAGATGAAGCAGATACTTTTTTCCCTGTTCCAGAAAATCAGTAGTCAATGTGACAGTGCGGGCTTCCGTGTTTGTCATTGCTCCAACAAACCAGTCATTTCCCGAACGACGTGCCTGAACGATATACTCACCAATTTCTCCGTCAAGCGCACGGCTATCGTCCCATACACTCGGAATGGCTTTCCAAAATTCGAGTTCTTCTTCTCCTTTATAAAATTCCGGTCGGTCATACCAGAACATAAATTGCAAAGGGCTGTAATACACTGCTGCCATCGCCAATTGATGTGCTTTCGTATTCTTCACTCTGCCATTAAAATAACACAGTGTATAATCCGCAGCGCCTGCCAGGAAACGTGTATACGGAAGAATCGTGTTATGTAAAGCATCCGGCATCTCTTCATTGCCACCGATGCCTTCCTGTGTCATCAAGTTAGGATAAGTACGGCTGAAACCTGTCGGACGATATTCATCGTGAATATCCACCATCAGACCGTATTCTCCACATTTGCGAACTGCATCATGCAGCCAGGTACTCCAACGCTGATTACCAATCTGTACAAAACCGAACTTGATACCTTTCAATCCCCACTTCTTATATAAAGGTAATAAAGTATCCAATTGCTGCACCAATGCACGCTGATTGACGTATACCATAAGTCCGATTCCCTTCGATTCGGCATACTGGCACAAAGCAGGTATATCAAGGTCTTTATCCGGAGAAACAGTAGTAGCGTCCGAACTCATCTTCATTTCCGGCCCATACCAGCCTGCATCCATATGCACATACTGAATACCGCGCTCTGCCGCAAAGTCAATAGCCGCTTTCACCCTTTCTTGCTTCAAGTCGCCCGAACGGAATACTTTTCCCGGTTTAATCCAGGAAGTATCAGCCAGTTTGCAAGCCGGATTCAGATTCAAGACAATATCATTGTTGTTAATCAAATCGACCGGACGTTCGCCAACCATGATAACGCGCCACGGAGTGCTATAAGGAGAAATTATATCGACACTGCTATACAGGCTTGTCTCCAAAGTGGAAGGTTTGTCTGCCGACAAACGGAATTTGCCACGAGCATAATCCACCATTTCCGCTTCCAACAGGGCAACTGATAACCCGTCGGGCAGTTTCAATGTCAAAGGACGTTCACTTTCTTCTTTTCCCCAACCTTCCAGCGGACGAAGTGCATAAGGCCCTTGTGCCCAACGCTCATAATAAGCCATTGTTCCTTGAGGCATTGTGAAACTGGTTTGCTCGCCTATGATATGCAGGAAAAGCCCATTTGTTGTTTCCGGGAAATGATAGCGGAAAGCGACTCCTTCATTATAGGCACGCACTATGATATTCATAAAGTAATTCTTACGCTTATCATAGCCACCTTCCTGTGCTCCGTCTCCTTCGCCTTTCTTGAATTTCAGGGTCATCTCATTATAACAGTCACGAATCTCGGCACGTTCCCCATATACAGGTTTCCATGTTTCATCCGCTTTCCGTCGCTCTGTTCCCGTCAACTTCAGATTCTCACACCAGAAATGACAAGTGTCATTCGGAACACCCAGTGCCGACTCGAACAACTGATTTTCAATCAGGACACCCAATTTACTTTCTTCAATTACCGGACGGTTCTTGTAAGTCAAGGTGTAATACATTTGTGCATTATCCTCTCCCACCGCACGCTGATAGAAGGTAAAACGATATGCTCCGTCGGGAGATGTCAGTTCCTGGCGGGTTTCTGTCATTACATCCTGCGCTTTCAACAATGCCGGTACCACCAGCAATAAAAGCAAAATTCTTTTCTTCATTCTATTTACGTTCATGTTTATTCTTCTTTCCTATTAGATACGAACGAGAAGGAAATTATACTCAACACCAAATATACGATAAAAAATAAAATATAATTTTTAGTTCCGCTGTTTAATAGTATCTTTACTATCTTCGAAAATGAGAATCCGGGGTTACCCATGCGTGTAGACCACGGACGTATGCTGGATCTGGCACAGGTGGAAGGAATGATGGCTGTAATAGATGATGAGAACGCACGTCAGATGAAGTTTTAGCCAGTAATAGCAGGTACAACGCAACCGATAAGCACTAGCATATCTTATGAAAAGCCATAAGTCCTATAACAACAACCATATAGATCACTTATGTTTATCTCCTTTGTTCTTTAATAGCTAACTATTGCCAGCCTGTCCGTTAACCCGTGTTAGCTGATAAGCTTACCAAGGTTAACAGACAAGCTAACAAAGGTAAGCCTACATATTTCCTTATTACTTTATGCATTAATCCCGTATGCTTTTAGTAACAAATGTATAGGAATAACACAATGGATGACAGTGAAGGAGCGAGGGTAAAAACGTCATAAACTTTTTTTCGTATCACTTTATATGCATCTTATCCACAAACTCTCTCTTGTTTATATTCAGCTCATCCGGTGAAGTCACCCGCTTGCCATTCAATACGATATTTTCAAACAAGATATCCTCCACTTTTCTATCTTTATCGTAGCCTTCAAACAAAGAAGGATTAACAAACTTTCCCGTGCAGGAAATATTACGAAAGACGATGTTCCTGACACCTCTGCCGGGTCCCGTGTTATATTTTCGGTTATACATCACCCGAAGATGAAATAGCTGCCCTTCCTGAATATGTTCCACACGAATATCCTCAAAAGTTATATTCTGCGCAAGATTATGGTCGCCCACATTGATAGCCATACAACCTTGATAATCACGGTCATCTTCATCATGTTCCAAAATATCTATGTTCTTAAATAGCATATCTTCCAAAACTTCATCTCCCGTTTCGGTGTTCCCGTGCGTACCTATATTGATAGGATGCGCAATATCCGCCCATAGAGTAGAATTCAGAACACGAACATTACGACAATCTCCATAAAAATTCCAACGATGCGTATAAAGAGCTATACAATCATCCGAATTACGGAGAAATACATCATCAATCGTCACATCCGAGCAAGACATAAAATCCAGTCCGTCACTCCACCCCTGATAGCTAAATGATTTCAAGTTCTTTATGGTGATTCCGGTAGACTGTCCGCCGGAAACTGTATAATGTCGTGAATTAATGACCGTAATCCCCTCAATCAGTACATTTTTGGAATAAGCGATTGATATTCCCTGTTGAGGTTCAAGCAACATCCCATGCCCCAGAATTTTCACATTCTCTACACTGTCGCAATTCAAACGCCCTTTCAGCACTGCGCCACCTTCGAGATAAACCGTTGTATTGGAAGGGATACGGAAACACTTACCGGTCGTATCGGTAGGCTCATGTATTCCTGATTCGAAGTACATCACATTCGGATCGTTCTTATCCGGTACATTCTCAATGATAGGATTGGCAAACACGTGCAGGTTACTCAAACGGTCACCATTAAACTCGACTGACAGTTTCTGCGGTTTGTCTATCGTAAATAAAAGAAAGTTCCCGTCTATCTCCGGTTGAATGCCTTTAGCCAAAGGACGCACTACTGCCGAACGGATCTCGCCATTGTTCTTTTGCACAAGAACTTCCACCTTTCCGGAGAAATCGAATTGAACCATTGTGGCATCGGACTTCGTATCCATATCCACCTTTACATTATATTCATACAGGTCTACCCACTCCTTTTTTCCCACCTGTCGCACTTTTACAGTATAATCATCGTTGTGACGGGCATAGTAGATGCCTGTCGGAACAGGATAAGTAATGATTTTCGCTTGTACGCCCAAACCTGTCAAAGCAAGCAAAAATGTGATTGTTATTCTTCCCAATTTATTCATTTCCAATTTTTATTAGATACTAATGTGGATTCCGATACCGTTCCGTTTTTTATCTTTTTTCCTTCAATAACAACCGTACAGGGAGCGGAAGAAAGAATATACCATTTCCCCTGTTTCTTTTCAAGCAATACATTAGCAACAGTATCGGCCTGAATCCTTATTCCTGGTGCAACCAACAAGGTGCCGTTTCCCAGGAATAAAGTCCGGTTTCCATCATATTCATTGCTGATAACCGCATAATCCGCTTTTACTTTCATCCCCTGATAAGTAGCGGTCTGCGCTGCATCAGAAAGAGAGAATATGTGGTCGATGCGTCCGTTCTTACTTTTTACACAAATTCCTGCAAAGTCATTCAAAGCAGTTTCCTCCACATCGAAGTAAGAAACCGACTCAATGGCCGACGGCTCTTTCTTCGTACTCGGCTCATAGACAGACACAAAAGGACGATTCCAAGCCTCTCCATGCTGACGAGCCACAAAAGTCAACGTCGGTTGTTCCTTTATATTATATGGCATACCGGGTGTACGGCTTAGCCCTTCGGTCATAGGAGCAAGCGCAGTAAAGACCTCGCGTTCCGGTTCTCCCTTCATCCAGAGATTCATGTATATATCATCACCGCCTTTATCTTTCATATCAATTGTAAAGGTAGCTTTCACATCTTTATTGGTTGCAGCCATTTTCTTATCATACAAATAAGAGTAAGCATAAAGATGCGCTCCCGCAAAAGCCAGTTCTTCCGTTGGTTGCAAATTCAAATCCGTGCCGTCGGCTGCGGTTAATGTCATTGACTGTCCGAGGTTATGATAGAAGTAATCATGCATTTTATCCCCTCCCCGTTCTTTCCGGCTGCGGAAGATATCGACATAATATCCTGTATCAGGACCTGTTGTTACAATACTCATCATACGAGTCTGGTCCGCCCGACTTTCCGGTTCACGGAAATAAACATTGCTATACGTAACAGAAGTAAACTCCTTGCCCGGTTCCGCTGAAGCCGGAAAACAGGAACGCAAATCAAAGGAATGATTGCTTTTCATCACCGGATAGCTTGATATCCCGTCTACACAAACCGTATTATGGCTGGGGAATTGAGAATAATATTCGGCATAATCCAGTCCGCTATACAAAAAAAGACCGATACCGGCATCGGGACCGAGCACATACCCTTTTCCGTAAAGCTCCATTGAGATGCCATTAGCATGCATGTGGTTTCCTTCACTTGCATTCAGAGAAATCATCAGGCTGTTACGCGGGTTCATACCATTCCGTTGCACCAGCCATGACACATTGGGAGCATAAAACAAAGGAGAGACATAATCCTCTATTTTTCCCGGTTTCACATTGGGGTCGAGTTTCAAAGGCTTGTCCTCAAAGAAAGAGTTGACAGATACACGAACGTTCTTCTTTTCCCCTTTATCCGCATCCGTTTCCGGATTCAGGCATTTCAGCAAAGCTGTGAAATAATCTTCCTGCTCCTTCTTTCCGTTTGCCTGTGCATTCTGTATCATACGGATAAAGAAATTCGTATTCAAATACCCCGGATGTGTATCACCAAAACCACAAATCATCCGATTAGGAAACAGATATTGAGGAGTAGCCGCCACAGCTTTCGACAGTACAGGCATTGCTTTTACTAAATCATAATGCAAGTTGTTGTCAAACTGATTGGCAAAATTTGCATAATCATTGATTACCACACTGCTATATCCCGGACATTCCGCCCATATTCCCGTTTCAGCATCAAAGCCATAGTCTGCAAGACGGGTTAAACTCCACTGACGGATTCCGGAACGGTTTAATACATAATCAATGTAGTATTCACGTCCTTTACCGTCTGCGTATTCCTTATTATCTTCGAGCACCAATCCCACATTCATAATATATCGTGCCTGCAACAAATCCCAGTTGTTATGAGGGACACCGTTGGCTATGATATTATCCGCCCATTTCTTGAACGCCCCGGCATAGATTGTCATCTTGTCGGGATAATTGGTTTTCAGATAGTTGTATAGAAAATCATATAAAGGGACAGCGATATGCAATGCATCTTCGTGAATTACCTCAAAAGAAGTCAGTCCCACCAAAGTCTGTTGATGACCGTGATTCAGGTCAACAGGAACATTCCTGTAATAAATTCCGGTCATGTACGTATCAAAGACACCGGCAGCCAGCTTTGCAAACTTCCCGTCCCCCGTCATCCAATAGAGGAAAGCGGCGTCACGGGCTATTCCAAGGATTTCACAGTTCAGACTTTCTATATTCCGACCGGTTTTCGACGGATGCACACTCTCCAATGGTCGATCGGGTAGTGCATTATTACAGAATGTCACGTTCCCATTCTCATCATCATCATAAGGCACTACATCCGCCAACTTAGGACGCCCGTGAGTGGCAGTTGTTCCTCGCGTACCGGTATAACGCACCGTAGGATAAGGAGCCTTCTTCCCTCCCGCATGATCGAAAGTCTCTCCTTTCACATATACTTCGGTCGCATGAGACTTCCAATACATAGCCAGACGGGATAACAACCACGTCGGCTGAACGTCCGTCAACCGGGTATATGCTTCCGTCCGCTCCTTCAGTTTATTGAATACATCTTCCGCCCACGCTTCGGTTTTAATCAGATTCCATGTTTCCCGCTTTCCCTCCGGCGTAGTCAGCACACGCGGATGTTCTTGCGGCATATTCTCCGGCAACGGGATTTCCTGTCCCGACGCAACATTCAGAAAGCATAAAAAATAGAGTCCCAGTAAAAATTGTTTCATACTTTAAATATCTTTTTTAGGTTTACTACCTATTAAATACGAAGATAGAGATTTATTTACCTAACCACATCGGAAAAGTCCACTTTTTATTTGCCTCAATCCACGCCTTTATTCCAAACAAAGATTTATATTTGCAAAAAACCGACTAACAATTCTAATACTTATGAAAATTCTATCTATCCATGATTTGGCTACAATCAGGAAGAAAGCGGAACACAACTTATTATTGCGCGAAGAAAGCAATGAGAAAGTTTCCGAAAAATGCTACGGACTATCCTCCGGTGCACAGCATCTTCAGATACTTATCTGCGGAGGTACAGGTTGTAAAGCATCTTCCAGTCAAGGTATTACGGACAATCTTCTGAAAGCTATCGAAAAGAACGGAATAACCGGTAAAGTGGAGGTCATCACCGTAGGTTGTTTCGGCTTTTGCGAGAAAGGTCCTATCGTGAAAATCATTCCCGACAATACTTTTTACACCCAAGTCACTCCCGAAGATGCGGAAGAAATCATCAACGAGCATATCATCGGAGGACGGAGAATCAAAAGACTGCTCTATGTAGACCCTAAAACGGAACATACCGTCAGCGACTCCAAACACATGGACTTCTACCGGAAGCAACTCCGTATCGCCTTGCGCAACTGCGGTTTTATCGATCCCGAAAATATCGAAGAATACATCGCCCGCAAAGGTTATTTCGCATTAGCCGATTGTCTTCTCAACAAACAACCACTAGATGTAATCGACATCATCAAACGTTCCGGACTCCGCGGACGAGGCGGAGGAGGTTTCCCGACAGGACTGAAATGGGAGTTTGCCCACAAACAGAAATCGGACATTAAATACGTTGTCTGTAATGCCGATGAAGGAGACCCCGGCGCATTTATGGACCGTTCTATTATGGAAGGAGACCCGCACTCTATCGTAGAAGCGATGTGCGTCTGCGGTTACTCTATCGGTTCTTCCAAAGGCTTAGTTTACATCCGCGCCGAATACCCGTTGGCTATCAACCGGCTGAGAATAGCTATCAACCAGGCACGCCAGTACGGTTTGTTGGGAGATCATATTTTAGGAACAGAATTCAGCTTCGATATAGAAATACGTTATGGGGCAGGCGCATTTGTCTGCGGTGAAGAAACCGCCCTGATTCACTCTATGGAAGGGAAACGAGGCGAACCGACTTTAAAACCGCCCTTCCCCGCCGAATCCGGTTATCTGGGTAAACCCACCAACGTAAATAATGTAGAAACGCTTGCCAACATTCCCATTATTCTGACCAAAGGTGCCGAGTGGTTTGCCACAATCGGAACAGAACGTTCCAAAGGAACCAAAGTGTTCGCCCTCGCAGGAAAGATTAACAATGTCGGCCTGATCGAAGTACCTATGGGAACTACACTCCGAGAAGTAATCTATGAAATCGGCGGAGGTATCAAAGGGGGAAAGAAATTCAAAGCTGTACAGACGGGAGGTCCATCGGGTGGCTGCCTGACGGAAAAACATCTGGATACCCCGATTGATTTCGATAACCTGCTGGCCGCCGGTTCCATGATGGGTTCCGGAGGAATGATTGTCATGGACGAAGACGACTGCATGGTGTCCGTCTCCCGCTTCTATCTGGACTTCACTGTAGAAGAATCCTGCGGTAAATGTACTCCCTGCCGTATCGGCAACAAACGATTACTGGAACTGCTAAACAAAATAACAGAAGGACGAGGTACGGAAAAAGACCTGGATACCCTTGCCACACTGGGACAGGTGATAAAAGATACTGCCCTCTGCGGGTTAGGACAAACCTCCCCCAACCCGGTTTTGTCGACACTGGACAACTTCTATGATGAATATCTGGAACACGTCAGAGACAAGACCTGCCGTGCCCAACAATGCAAGTCTCTGCTGACCTACACGATCAATCCGGAACATTGCATCGGCTGCCACTTATGTGCCAAGAACTGTCCGGCGGATGCAATCAGTGGTTTAGTACGCAAACCGCACATCATCAACCCGGACAAATGTATCAAATGCGGTATGTGCATGGCACGCTGCAAATTCAAAGCTATTCTAGTTTGCTAAAATCTATTGCTATGGAAGATAAACAAATAACCCTCCAGATAGACGGACATTTTATCACCGTCCCCGAAGGAAGTACCATTCTTGAAGCCGCTACTAAAATCGGTATCAACATACCTACGCTGTGTCACATCGACCTGAAAGGAACCTGTATAAAAAATAATCCCGCTTCCTGCCGCATCTGTGTGGTCGAAGTCATAGGCCGCCGTAATCTGGCTCCCGCTTGTGCCACCCGCTGCACGGAAGGCATGGTAGTGAAAACCAGCACACTGCGTGTGATGAACGCCCGCAAAGTGGTAGCCGAGCTTATTCTCTCCGACCATCCCAACGATTGTCTCACTTGTCCCAAATGCGGCAACTGCGAGCTTCAGACACTGGCGTTACGCTTCAACATCCGTGAAATGCCTTTCAATGGCGGTGAACTTTCTCCTCGCAAACGGGAAATCACCGCTTCTATTGTCCGCAATATGGATAAATGTATTTTCTGCCGTCGTTGCGAAAGTGTCTGTAACGACGTACAGACGGTCGGTGCACTCAGCGCTATTCGCCGCGGATTTAACACGACAATAGCCCCCGCTTTCGACAGAATGATGACGGAAAGCGAATGTACCTATTGCGGACAATGTGTCGCCGTCTGCCCGGTAGGCGCATTGACCGAACGCGATTATACCAACCGCCTTCTTGACGATCTGGCCAATCCGGACAAAGTGGTGATTGTACAAACGGCTCCCGCCGTGCGTGCTGCTCTGGGAGAAGAATTCGGTTTCCCTCCCGGCACAGTGGTCACCGGGAAAATGGTCTATGCCCTGCGCGAATTGGGATTCGACTATGTGTTCGATACTGATTTCGCTGCCGACCTCACCATTATGGAAGAAGGCTCCGAAATTCTGAACCGACTGACGTGCTATCTCAACGGAGACAAATCCGTCCGGCTACCCATTCTGACTTCCTGTTGTCCGGCATGGGTAAACTTCTTCGAACATCACTTTCCAGATTTGTTGGACATCCCATCTACGGCCCGTTCCCCGCAGCAGATGTTCGGTTCTATCGCCAAATCATACTGGGCAGAGAAAATGGGAATCCCCAAAGAAAAGCTGGTAGTGGTTTCTATCATGCCCTGCCTGGCAAAGAAATATGAATGTGCCCGCGACGAGTTTAAGGTAAACGGAATCCCCGATGTGGACTACTCTATCTCCACCCGCGAGCTCGCCCGACTTATCAAACGGGCTAATATAGGTTTTCCGCTGGTGTTGGATAGCCCGTTCGATAACCCCATGGGAGAATCCACTGGTGCCGGCGTTATCTTCGGCACTACGGGCGGTGTTATGGAAGCTGCCCTCCGCTCCGTTTACGAAATATATACCGGAGAATCTCTGAAAAACGTAAATTTCGAGCAAGTACGCGGATTGAGTGGAGTACGTCGTGCTACTATCAATCTCAACGGATTTGAACTTAAAATAGGCATCGCACACGGACTAGGCAACGCCCGTCATCTACTGGAGGACATACGAAACGGGCATAATGAATATCATGTAATCGAAATTATGGCTTGCCCCGGAGGTTGCATCGGAGGCGGCGGACAGCCATTACATCACGGCAACTCGGAAGTATTGTATGCACGCGCCAACGCACTCTACCGCGAAGACGCCAACAAGCCACTGCGCAAATCGCACGAGAACCCATACATCAAGACCTTGTATGAAGAGTATCTCGGCAAACCGCTGGGTGAGAAATCAGAAACATTATTGCATACCCATTATTTCAACAAATCGATTGATTAACTGTAAACGAAAAGTATTATGTCAGATATAAAACTAGCCTGTGACGTAGCTGAACAAATCAAAACGATTTGCGACAAGCACGGAAATAATCCGGGCGAACTAATCAACATTCTGCATGAAGCACAACATCTCCAAGGTTACCTGCCGGAAGAAATACAACGTATCATCGCTTCCAAACTAGGAATCCCCGTATCGAAAGTGTATGGAGTAGTGACATTCTACACTTTCTTTACCATGACTCCCAAAGGAAAGCATCCTATCTCCGTCTGCATGGGGACAGCCTGCTATGTACGCGGTTCCGAAAAGTTGCTGGAAGAATTCAAACGAGTGCTGGGTATCGAAGTCGGTGAAACAACTCCGGACGGAAAATTCTCATTGGACTGCCTGCGCTGTGTGGGTGCCTGCGGACTGGCGCCGGTAGTGATGATCGGTGAAAAAGTGTATGGACGCCTACAACCTGTGGACGTGAAGAAGATTATTGAAGACTTGGAATAACAGCCCGGAAACGATACTAAAAAACGGCTACTTTGTTTAACCAAAGTAGTCGTTTCTACAAAAAACTAAACATTTTTACAAACAATGTGCGGAGAGAACGAGATTCGAACTCGTGATACCCTTTAGGAGTATACACGCTTTCCAGGCGTGCCTCTTCAACCACTCGAGCACCTCTCCTTCTTTCGGAGCGCAAAAGTAGAGGAAGTTTTTGAAACTAACAAATATTTAGAGCGAATAATGTTCCAAAATTATTTGTTAAAGAACACTGATTTCCACAAAACGTCCATTTCAAGGACACATGTATAAACCAAAAACATCCAATTTTACATTTCTAAATGTAAAACCGGATGTTTTTGGTTACTTACAAATATTTTGCGGAGAGACAGGGATTCGAACCCCGGGTACCTCGCGGTACAACGGTTTTCAAGACCGCCGCAATCGACCACTCTGCCACCTCTCCAAAACTTCTTTTCAGAAGTGCTTTTTGTTAAAAGCGGTGCAAAGGTACGAAGATATTTTAAACATGCAAGAGTTTTCACGAAAAAAACAATCGAAGGTTTCCAAAAGATAGCAATATCCAGGTATTTTATGTTGAAAAGCATAAAATAGGGCATATTTATGCCGATTATATGAAAAATGATTGTAACTTTGTGCGCTCTAAAGAAAAGGATAACTACAACCTCTAATTTTATCATTTATGGAATTAAACAAGATCTTTAAAGACGGTCTTTGGAGCAACGAAATCAACGTCAGAGATTTCGTAAGTCATAACATCACTCCGTACTACGGAGACGCTTCTTTCCTTGAAGGACCTACCGAACGTACAAAAGCCGTATGGAACCGTTGCCTTGAAGCACTGGCAGAAGAAAGAAAAAACAACGGTGTCCGCTCGCTTGATAACGCTACTGTATCTACCATTTCATCACACAAAGCCGGATATATCGACAAAGAAAACGAACTAATCGTCGGTCTGCAAACAGACGAGCTTCTGAAACGTGCTATCAAGCCTTTCGGAGGTATCAACGTAGTAAGCAAGGCTTGCCACGAAAACGGCGTGGAAGTGGACGACCGTGTGAAAGATATCTTCACCCACTACCGCAAGACACACAACGATGGAGTGTTCGACGTATATACCGAAGAAATCCGTTCGTTCCGTTCTCTGGGATTCCTCACCGGACTGCCCGACAACTACGCTCGCGGACGTATCATCGGTGACTACCGCCGTATGGCTCTCTACGGTATCGACCGACTGATTGAAGCTAAAAAAGAAGATCTGCGCAACCTCACCGGTCCGATGACTGACGCCCGTATCCGCTTGCGCGAAGAGGTGGCAGAACAAATCAAAGCCTTGAAAGAGATGAAAGTAATGGGTGAATACTATGGACTCGATTTGAGCCGTCCCGCATATACCGCCCAAGAAGCTGTTCAATGGGTATACATGGCTTATCTTGCTGCCGTAAAAGAGCAAGACGGTGCTGCAATGTCACTGGGTAACGTTTCTTCTTTTCTTGACATCTACATGGAATATGAATTGAGCAAGGGAACGATCACCGAATCTTTCGCACAGGAACTAATTGACCAGTTTGTTATCAAACTACGCATGGTACGCCATCTGCGTATGCAATCATACAACGATATCTTTGCCGGTGATCCTACTTGGGTAACCGAATCTTTGGGCGGACGCTTCAACGACGGACGTACCAAAGTGACAAAGACTTCTTTTCGTTTCCTGCAAACCTTGTACAACCTCGGCCCTTCACCAGAACCAAACTTGACCGTACTGTGGAGTCCCGAACTGCCGGAAGGATTCAAAGAGTTCTGTGCTAAAGTATCTATCGACACTTCTTCTATTCAGTACGAAAATGACGACCTGATGCGTGAAGTACGTCAATCTGACGACTACGGAATCGCCTGCTGTGTATCTTACCAAGAGATAGGCAAGCAAATCCAGTTCTTCGGTGCACGCTGTAATCTGGCAAAAGCTCTGTTGCTTGCTATCAACGGTGGACGTTGCGAAAACACAGGTACAGTCATGGTGAAGAATATTCCCGTACTGACCAGCGACACACTGAAATTTGAAGAAGTAATGGACAACTACAAGAAGGTTCTGATCGAAATTGCCCGCGTTTATAACGAAGCGATGAACATCATCCACTATATGCACGATAAGTATTACTACGAAAAGGCTCAAATGGCACTCGTAGATACTAACCCGCGCATTAACCTTGCCTACGGCGTAGCCGGACTTTCTATTGCGCTCGATTCATTGTCAGCTATCAAATACGCAAAGGTTACCGCCCGCCGCAACGATATAGGTCTGACAGAAGGTTTCGACATTGAAGGCGAATTCCCTTGTTTCGGAAACGATAACGACAAGGTAGACCACCTTGGCGTTGACCTCGTATATTTCTTCAGCGAAGAATTGAAGAAACTCCCGGTTTACAAGAATGCCCGTCCTACCCTCTCCCTGCTGACCATCACTTCCAACGTGATGTACGGAAAGAAGACAGGTGCTACTCCGGACGGACGTGCCAAAGGCGTTGCCTTCGCTCCGGGTGCTAACCCGATGCACGGACGAGATAAGAACGGTGCTATCGCTTCTTTGAGTTCCGTAGCAAAACTTCGTTACCGCGACTCACAAGACGGTATCAGTAACACCTTCTCTATCGTTCCGAAATCATTGGGAGCTACCGAAGAAGACCGCGTTGAAAATCTCGTTACAATGATGGACGGTTACTTCACCAAAGGCGCTCACCACCTGAACGTAAATGTTCTGAACCGCGAGATGCTTTATGATGCGATGGAACATCCCGAGAAATATCCGCAGCTTACAATCCGTGTTTCCGGCTATGCTGTAAACTTCGTGAAGTTGAGTCGTGAACACCAACTGGAAGTAATCAGCCGTAGCTTCCACGAACGTATGTAATCTTATCTACTCTTATATGACAATAAACGTACATTCATACGAAAGTATGGGAACATTCGACGGGCCGGGTTTACGGCTCGTCGTTTTTCTTCAAGGTTGCAATTTCCGCTGCCTGTATTGCGCCAATCCCGACACGATAGCCGGAAAAGGAGGTACACCTACTCCACCGGAAGAAATCATCCGCATGGCAATGAGTCAACGTCCCTTTTTCGGAAAACGCGGCGGTATCACTTTCTCCGGTGGAGAACCTACGTTCCAGGCAAAAGCGCTTGTCCCGTTGGTTCGCGAACTGAAAGAGAAAGGGATTCATGTATGTATAGACAGCAACGGCGGTCTTTGGAATGAAGACGTAGAGAAACTTTTCCAACTAACAGACCTCGTATTGCTGGATATTAAAGAATTCAATCCTGCCCGCCACCAGATGCTGACCGGAAGAAGCAACGAGCAGACAATCCGCACGGCAACCTGGTTGGAAGAGAACGGAAAACCTTTCTGGCTCCGCTATGTGCTAGTACCCGGATACAGCGATTTTGAAGAAGACATCCGACAATTGGGAGAAGCTCTCGGAAAGTATAAGATGATTCAACGGGTGGAGATCCTTCCTTATCATACTCTGGGCGTACACAAGTACGAAGCAATGGAACAGGAATACAAGCTGAAAGACGTAAAAGAAAATACCCCCGAACAACTTGAAAAAGCTACGGAGGTATTCAAAAAGTATTTCACTACGGTAGTAGTCAATTAATACGCTTTTTCATCCATTCAATAGATTTACGGTTGGTTTCCTCAAAACGCCAATGAGCGGAAACAGGAGTTACCACAATCGTTTTCGGGGCTGTAATTACATTCAACGCGGCCGTCACCGTGGTAGGCGGACAAGTGTTGTCATTATAGCCATACGAATAAAATCCCGGTACTTTAATCTTTTGAGCCAAATTAGCCACATCATAATAAGCCAGTGTCCGACAGGCAATGTCAATAGATACTGGCATTTTTTTCGTTCGGAAGCAGACAAAAGTCTCGGCCACCCTCCGGCACGTCCATGAAGAAATCCCGTCATATCACATAATGCGGGATAGAATGAATGCAGAAAGAAATGCAATACGTTCGTCAAAAGCAACAGTCACAAAACTCAGCGTCCCATCTTAACTTCCGCCCGAACTACGCTTATCTTTCCACTGGTCGGACCCACCCGAATAATAAAGACGACTTAGCGAGAGTAACCCAAGCAATATCCACCAATGTCGACAAGTTTATAGAAAAGTTTTTCATTAATATGTAAATCGGATACCTGCCTGTATATTGAAATTAAACGGATTTTCCTTGCGGATAGTCTGTACGCTCGAACCATCATCAAAGAAATAAGCAACACCGGGTTCCATGTAGATACCTATACGTTTCGTCGCATTTAACTGTACGCCGACTGCACCAGATACGGAGAATTGTAAAGGTTTAACAGTTTCCTTCTCGGAGCCTAGTTTTCCATACACACATTTTTCTATCATACCGCCCCCGGAAACGTAGAGAGTGACCAGTTTTTTATCCAAAAAGTTCCAGTTGGCACGCAACGGAATGCCGACATAATGTAGTTTCTGCTCCACTTCCTGATTGCCATCCACCAGTTTTACATCCGAAGAAAGCAGTGTATAGGTCAATCCACTTTCAACAGAAAACCCTTTACCCAAGCTTTTACGAACAGACACTCCCACAGAAATAGGCTGATGATGCTTAATGTCAATCACCTGCTTTGCCTGGCGCAGATAAGGTATACCGTCTTCAAACACCAATGTCTTATCTTCCGGTATATTCATCAAGCCGTTAGAAACAGCAGCCATACTTACTCGAGACAGATATTGGGTACCTCCCCCTACCTCCGTCGAAGCACCTCCGGAATTTCCGACGGCAAACCCCATTGACCAAGTTCCCTTTTGAGAAGATTTCTTTTCTGTCGGGATATGATATTTATCTCTACTCGAAGGACGGCGAGGTCTGTTGTTTCTAGGTTCTTCCGTTTCCAACGCTTGCTTTTTTTGACCAGCATTCGCGTCTTTCACTAGCTTTGTCTCCTCTTTTTCTCCATTATCAATCTTATCATCTGTTGCCGGAAACTCATCTTCATTCTGAATAACAGGTTGATCGGTATACGTATTTTGTTCGGAAATATTGTGTTCTGTTTTCGCCAGTCTATCTGTCTTTAGCATAGGACGCGACACAGGATCTGCCGTTGCACCTTGCGCATCCGGCTGTTGCACCGCAGGCAATGCGTCCGGTACGGAAGCCAATGCAGGGGTTTGAGTATGACGTATTTCGTCAGCGGCAGGCGTACCCAGAAAATACAGGCTTACAGAAGAAACCAAAGCCAGTAATATAACAGCCGCAGCCGCCATCATCCATTTCCGATAAGGATATATCTTCCTCTCCACAGGAGACATAAGCTCTTTCTCCAGTTGTTCCCAACCGGAAGCCGGTATCGGCTCCGAATAATCTTCGAGCTTCTCCTTCAACTTATTCATCCATAATTCTTTCTCTTCCATATCTATCCATTATTCATTATCCATTCTTTTACTCTTTTTGCTAACACGCTTTTCGCACGAAACAGTTGCGAAGCCGACGATTTTTCATTAATGCCTAATACCTGAGCGATTTCTTTGTGTGATTTATCTTCAAACGTATAAAGGTTAAACACTGTACGATATCCTGCGGGAAGTTCTTCGATAAACTGCATCAATACTCTTTGTGGTATCGCTTCTACATCCGAAACATCCGGTTCTTCGTACTTCTCGGGCAATTCTTCCAAAGGCGCCGACTGATTCATTACATCATTTTTCCGAAGATATTGCAAAGCCGTATTGACTATTACCCGCTCCATCCAGGCTCGTAAGGAGCCTTCACCTCGCCAGGTGAACTTGTCGAAAGAATCGAATATCTTTATAAAGCCGTCGTGAAGCAGATCCTGGGCCGTATCACGGTCGCCGGTATAACGAAGACAGATGCCAAGCATGCGCCCCGCATACTGCTCATACAGTTCCTTGCGGGCCTGATTGTTTCCCAGCCTGCATTGTTCCGACAACTCTAATTCTTCCATTCTCTTATACACGTGTTTATCTTATAAATGCAGCAAAGATAGAAATACTGCATAGAGAGAACAACTCTTTTAGTACTTTTGTTTCTTTAACAGATTCGAATGCAATATTTTCTGCCTCCCCGCATTTTCAAAATAAAAAGCAATTATATTATTAAAATCCATAACCTATTATGTATATGAAGAAATTAAAATTCATTACCTTAACTTTAGCTATCATAATCACCTTACCGATGCTGCAATCGTGCCTGGACGACAATGATCATCAATCGCGTTCATTGGTTATCAGCACTATCAACCAAATCAGTGAGGATAGCAAAGAATTTTATTTCACTTTGGATAATGGAAAGACGATGTTCCCGAGTAATTCGCAGGCATGGGGAGGCGAGAAATTTGAAAACGGACAACGTGCCTTTGTTATATTCAACGAGCTGGAGCAACCCGTAAACGGATATGACTACAATATCCAAGTGAGAGATATTACGAAAGTGTTAACAAAAGAGATCGTCACCATGGACGATGAAGAAAATACAGAAGAAAAGATCGGGGATGATAAAATAAACGCTACTTATATGTGGATTAGTAAAGATAAGAAGTATCTGACTATCGAATTCCAGTACTATGGTACCCATAGTGAAGACAAGAAGCATTTCCTGAATCTGGTTATCAACAATAAGGAAGCTGATTCCGCTGACGAAAACGAAGATAATACCGATGACGAATATATCAATCTGGAATTCCGTCACAACAGTGAAAGAGATTCTCCCGACCATTTAGGCGAAGGATATGTATCTTTCAAACTGGATAAGATAGAAGAACAGATAGAGGGAAAGAAGGGACTGAATATCCGTGTCAGAACTTTATATGACGGAATAAAGAATTATAAAGTACAATTTCCCTGATTTATTAATTCTGCGTGAAAAACACTCTTTTTTAATATAATATATTAATTACGCAAAAAGAGGGCGGTAGTTGTGAAACTGTCGCCCTCTTACTTTTATTATATAAACAAGTTATTTCTTATCTCCAAAATAATTCCACACCACCGCACTCAAAGCAGCTCCCACAAAAGGTGCAATGATAAACAACCACAACTGTGACAACGCTTCGCCGCCTTGGAACAATGCCGGAGCAATGCTACGTGCCGGATTTACAGAGGTTCCTGTGATAGGAATACATACGATATGTACCAATACGAGAGACAAACCAATAGCCAGTCCGGCTAAATTGCCCGCCCCCTTCTTAGGATCGGTAGAACCCAGTACCACCAATACAAAAATAAAAGTAAACACAGCTTCTGCTATGAATGCCTGCAACATCTCTCCTTCGCCAAAGCCGTTCGAACCCGTAGCCGTAGGTCCATCATGCGCACCGGTAGACACCAAAGCAAAAAGAACAGCCGAACCGATAATGGCTCCAATCACCTGGAAAATCATATACATTCCTGCATCTTTTCCGTTCATACGCCCGGTAAGGAACACTCCCAATGTGATGGCAGGATTAATGTGACATCCCGAAATTCCTCCGATAGCATACGCCATCGCTACCACTGAAAGACCGAATGCCAAAGCTACGCCGACCGTTCCCACGCCAGCACCTACTGTACCTGTTACACTACCGGCAAAAACAGCACTTCCGCATCCCATAAGAACGAGTACCATCGTTCCAATCATTTCTGCAATGTACTTTTTCATAACTATTATATAAATGGTTGATTTGCCAAATATAAAGAATTATCCCAAAGAAACAAAACGCATCTACCTAATTATTTGTATCTTTGCAGCATTTTTGAATAAAAGACTAGCAAATAAAATGAAGAAAGGACTTTTTTACGCCATATTGGCTTCTATCCTATGGGCTATTGTAAACCCGTTTATCAAACAAGGATTGAGCTATGACTTCACCCCTATGAACTTCGCCGGTATCCGCTTTACCACTGTTGGGATTATTCTTTTCGCTTATACCTGGCACAAGGGTATGTGGCGGGAAATCCGTCAACACAGTAAACTGTTCCTGAATCTGATTCTTATCAATATGTTTATGGGATATACTGCTTTTTACTTCGGTGTAGACTTTGTAAGCGGAGCTATATCGTCCATTATTATGGGAATGACACCTTTGATTAATGTCCTGTTAGCGCACTTGCTCGCAAGTAATGACAAACTGAACACTCATAAGATTATCAGTCTTATTGTCAGCCTCATCGGCCTGTTCCTGATTATCGGAATGGGAAGCAACGGTGCACCACTCGACTGGAAAGGAATTACGGGAATCGTACTTTTACTGTTAAGTATTATCTTTCAAGGGTATTCTGCTATCTCCGTTTCAGAAGACAAAGGAAAGGTGAATCCTATTTTCCTGAATGCGGTGCAGATGTTCTTCGGAGGTCTGCTTATATATATGGTGGGCTTGGGCACGGAAGGTTATCATTCTTTTATCGGAAAACCCGGCGGATTTTATGCCAGCCTTGCGATACTGGTATTCATATCTGTATTCGCCTTCAGCTTCTGGTTTATCGCCTTACAAAGCAAAGGCGCCAAAGTCAGCGACATCAATATGTGCCGGTTGATCAATCCGATTCTGGGTGCAGTCCTTAGCTGGATCATGCTCCCTGACGAATATCCGACTTTTAGTACCGTTGCAGGAATGGTCGTGATCGTCAGCTCCTTGATTATCTATTTCAAAGGGACCGAAATAAGTGAATGGTTCAAGAAAACAAAAGCCGGAGTATAGAACAAACTCCGGCAAACATAATAGTCCGACAAATATCAGTATCAGCTCACAACAAACATTGAATAGATTGTAATGACAACATTTCTTTAGGAACTGCCGCCTTTATTTCTTCTTTCAAAACAGATAAAAGGCTGTGGCGAATAAAATCTTTATTTGTAGCCAGCACCACTTGCCTCGTAGGCCGAGGAATGGCAAACGGACGGACGAGTTGCCGTTGTTCCTCTGTCAACTGTGTCACTGCCAGTTCGGGAATAAAGGTAATCCCCTTCCCGCTTTCCACCATTCGCATAAACGTTTCCATACTTCCCAGCCGATAAGCCATTTGGCTGACTTTCACCGCTTCCATTTGGCAAAAACGAACAAGCTGGTCACGGAAGCAATGCCCTTCATCCAAAAGCCAGAGACGTTCGCCCGTTATATCGGAAGTACGGATTACTTCATGCTTGAACGACGGTTCTTTGCGGGATACATAAGCATAGAATTGCTCATAAAAAAGAGTTTCTTCGGTCAGAAATGAGTCTTCCAATTTGCTGGCTATAATTCCCGCATCCAGATCTCCGGCATGTAATGCCTGCTGAATATCCTGCGTTTTCATCTCTGTGACGCGAATATCCAGTTCGGGATATTTCTCCATTAATTGAGGAAAGAAACGCGGAAGTAGGTATGGAGCAATAGTAGGTAATACCCCCAAACGAAAGACACCTGACAACGACTGCTTATCTTCACTGATAATATCTTTCACTTGGGCCGCCTGCGCCAGAATCACACGAGCCTGGTCTATTACTTTCTGTCCGATAGTTGTCGGGCAAACAGGTTGCACTGTCCGGTCGAATAGCTTTACGCCCAGTTCATCTTCCAACTTCTGAATCATTGCACTCAAAGTCGGTTGTGTCACACGGCAATATTCGGCTGCCCGTGCAAAATGTCTGAACTGATCAACAGCCAATATATACTCCAATTGTTGTATTGTCATCTATCAAATCATATTAAGTCATAGATTTCTTCTATGCAAAGATAGAAATTTTCAGTTTGACAACAAGCATTTTCCGCCTTATCTTTGCAATACAGAAAAAAGGAAACAAGTATAAATCATTAAAAATAAAAAGAATATGAAAACTTTAGAACTTATCAAATTGAATGAATCAGGAGCAAACAACGTAGTAGTATCTTTGCAACAACTCTTAGCTGACTTCCAAGTGTATTACACTAATCTCCGTGGTTTCCACTGGAACATCAAAGGACACGACTTCTTTGTTCTCCACAGCCAATTCGAAAAAATGTATGATGACACTGCTGAAAAAGTAGATGAAATTGCAGAACGTATCCTCATGCTGGGTGGCACTCCTGCCAATAAGTTCAGCGACTACCTGAAGGTTGCCAATATCAACGAAGTAGATAAAATAAGCAACGGCGAACAGGCACTAAACAACATCCTTCAGTCTATCAGCTATCTGATCGGTGAAGAACGAAAAATTCTTTCTATTGCATCACAATCCGGAGACGAAGTTACCGTTTCGATGATGAGCGATTATCTGCAAGAACAGGAAAAATTAGTTTGGATGTTGACGGCTTATAATAGCAAGTAACTTGATAATAAGGATTTAAGTTTTAGGTAAGAAAGAGAGAAAACCTCCATAACAAGAGGCATTCTCCCTTTCTTTATTATAAGAAATCGTCAAATAAAAACACACACAGAGATCGCAGAAAATATGAATCTCAGCGTGAAATCTATCAACCGGTACAACCAAAAAACTATGGAACTTTTACGAAATGAACTGAAAGACTACTTACCGTTGTTCCTCCTGTTGTTATTACGTGCATGATTTCTCCTCACTCCAGATATATGCTTATCTTCTGAGAAACACCCGCATCTGATATGTATTATCCCTATTGTTTATACGACTTTGCCTAACAGTTAGCAAAGGCTCACTAATGTAAGCAAATAGGCTAACATCTATGAATAAATTAATTCACGGCTGTAAACAATCTTATTCACTAATGTGAGCCTTTACAAAACAAGAAGTACTTGCCTAAGAATCCCTAAGTATTTGCATATTATATACAAAGGGAAACAGGGCAATCCCACCGGAATCTGGACGAAGTACTATGAGGGTAAATATATACTCTCAGGCAGCTATCAGCAGTTACCCTCATAGCTACAAGTAGGATGAATAAAGAGATTGTGCCAATTAGTGAGGGTATGAGGGTAAAAACGTCACTAACTTTTTTCTGGCTAAGTCGGAACATTCCGCGCGATTGACCTTTCCGTTTCCCGTTTGCGGTATGCAATCCGTTGTCAAAATATACTTGGGACGATAATAGGGTGTCAATATTGTCTGTAACCTGTTCTCTATTTCTTCAGTATCCGCCCGTCCTTCTATCAATAAGGTCACAGCCTGTCCCAATCGTTGGTCGGGCACTGAAGTAATGACAAACGGTACGGAAATAAAAGGACGGAGCAGCTTCTCTACTTCTTCCGCCTGGATTTTTATTCCGCCACTATTGATAACATTATCCTTGCGCCCCAGGATAATGAAACCTTTATCGGGATAGATTCGTGCGATATCATTCGTCTGTAATACTCCGTCACAAACCAAAGGGGCGTCAATCACCAACGTGTTTTCAGGAGATAAAGACAGATTTACCGAAGAAAACGGGTAATAACGTTCGGAAGCAGCTGTTCCGTTGAGACGGCGGAGGGCGATATGAGACAAGGTTTCGGTCATGCCATAAGTAGAATAGACAGCTCCCGGAAGTGACTTTATTTCTGTTTCCAAAGCCTCATCGATCGCTCCACCACCTATGATCAGAATCTCCGTTTGCTTGAGTCGTTCTTTTTCTTCAGGAGTCTGAAGAGTATTATAAACTTGCAAGGGAACCATTGCTGCAAATCTCAAAGGCTGTTTCACATCCGACAGCGGATGACCGGAAGCGGGACGCACAATGAGATCCAGTCCCGCAACCAAAGCACGCACCACCAACATCATTGCGCCGATATACCGGAGATTCATACATAACAATGCCGATTCTCCTTGCTTTAAGTTCAGAAATTCACAAGTCAAGCGTGCACTTTGCATCATTTGGTCTTTACGTACAATCAGTTCTTTGGGCGTACCTGTGGAACCGGAAGTATGAACTGTTATGACCGGAGAATCATTAAACCACTCATTCAGGAAAAGGTATAAATCCCATAAAGCAGAAGGAGTATTTTCTGCTCCTTCTGCTATAAACCGGGCTATATCTTCAGGAGTATATTCTTTTCCTTCCAATAGCAAATGTTGTTGTTGTCGGTCGAATATCATCGGATATTATTAAATAGCATCATTACAAAACCACAGGCAATCTTTTCTTATTTCAAGAGGCATTTCTACATTATCCGTAAAAAGTAATCCTGTTCCCAAGCCCTGCGGTAACGGATTATCAAACGTAGCACACCACTGGGCGATAGCGTTCAGCCCGATATTCGACTCCAGAGCGGAAGTAATCCACCAGCCAATCTGCCGTTTCTCCGCCTCGGATATCCATTCGTTTCCTCCGCATACTCCTCCATGAAGGGAAGGTTTGAGGATAATGTATTGCGGACGAATTGCTGAAAGCAGTTTTTGTTTTCCTTCCAGTGTATTGCATCCTATGAGTTCCTCGTCCAAAGCAATCGGTAAGGGAGATTCGGAAGTGAGGCGTGCCATTTCTTCCCATTGCCCGGCACGGATAGGTTGTTCGATAGAATGTAAGTCAAGTTCGGACAGGCGTTTCAGCTTTTCCATTGCATCCACCGGAGAGAAAGCACCGTTGGCATCGACACGCAGTTCGATTTCTTTAGAGGAAAAGCGGGTACGGATATGACGAAGCAATGCCAATTCTTCTTCAAAGTTGATAGCACCGATCTTTAGTTTGATACAGCGGAATCCGGCCTCCATTTTCTTCTCTATCTGGGAAAGCATTTTATCAAAGTCTCCCATCCAGATAAGCCCGTTTATCGGAATCCCTGCCTCACCACGCGAGAAAGCCGTATCGCATAATGCCCAACTTCCTGCAAAGAAGTGCCGGATAGCCGTTTCCAAACCAAACAGGATAGAGGGATAATCACACAAAGAGTCTACATCCAGCCTTCCCTGCCGTTCTTCCAACCGACAACAGGCTTTAGCCAGGATAACTTCATAATCGGGAAGGTCGTCACAACTCAATGCGGGCAAAGGCGCGCACTCTCCTATCCCTACCCTACCCGGAAAATCAGGAGACGTCAGATGAAGATACCAGACTTTACGTGTCGTATATATGCCTCGGGAAGTTCCTGCCGGTTGCCTGAAATGAAGCAACCGGGGAATAATTTCTACTTTACAGTCCATTATGAATGTCAGGGGAACTTAGGATATTGTTTAAAGTTCGGTTTGCGTTTTTCCAGAAACGCATTCTTTCCTTCCTGAGCTTCATCCGTCAGATAATAAAGCAATGTGGCGTCACCTGCCAGTTCCTGAATACCAGACTGGCCATCCAGTTCGGCATTCAGTCCCGCTTTAATCATGCGCAGAGCCAACGGGCTGAGCAACATCATTTCTTCCGCCCACTGCACATATTCATCTTCCAGTTGTTCCAACGGGACTACTTTATTGACCAGTCCCATATCCAGAGCCTCCTGTGCAGTATACTTCCGGCAAAGGAACCAAATCTCACGCGCTTTTTTCTGTCCTACCACCCGCGCCAGGTAAGAGGCTCCGAATCCTGCGTCAAAGCTGCCTACACGGGGACCGGTCTGTCCGAAGATGGCATTTTCCGAAGCAATGGACAAGTCGCAAACCACGTGAAGCACATGGCCACCACCGATAGCAAATCCGTTTACGGCGGCAATCACCGGTTTCGGGATACTGCGAATTTGTTTCTGTACGTCCAATACGCTCAGACGGGGAATACCGTCTTTACCAATGTACCCGCCACGTCCTTTCACATTCTGGTCGCCTCCCGAACAAAATGCTTTATCTCCGGCTCCGGTAATTACAATCACATCAATGTCCGCTTCTTCCCGACAGATACGCAGTGCGTCGCTCATTTCAGCAGTTGTGGTCGGAGTGAAAGCGTTCCGATAACGTTCACGGTTGATAGTGATACGTGCAATCCCATTATAGTAATCAAAAAGAATATCCTCGTATTCTCTAATGGTAGTCCATTTTCTTGGTGTAGACATAATCTATTTTTGTTTTAGTTGATGATAATAATTTTTCAGCATGCGGGCATCTTTGTTTTTGTTGGTAAACACTTCCAGCAGCAGAGGACGTTCCTTTTCTTCCGGTTGGGTGAAGATTTGCATGGTTTCTGCCAGTTCCACCTCATTCTCTGCTTGCAGATAAAGAAATCCGCGTTCTTCCGCCCAGCCTTTGGCAGAGGTTTTATGAACAGCAGCAATGAATTTATGGGATGTCCCCGACATATCCAATCCCCGCAACGTATGGAAGATTTCCCCTCCTCCGTTATTCAGCAAAAGGATGCGCAGATTGGGACGGACATTCACATTCCACAAAGCATTCATGTCATAGAAGAAGCTCAAATCCCCGATAGCTATAAAATTCAGCTTGTCGGAAGCAGCCGCATAACCGACAGCAGTAGAAAGCGATCCTTCGATACCACTCGTCCCCCGGTTACAACAGATTTCGACAGTGGAAGGAACGGAATACAACTGTGCATAGCGGATCACGGAACTGTTCGCCAGATGAAGCGCACATGATTCCGGCAGGCCTTTTATCAATGCACCGACAGCCGCCATTTCCGAATACGCAAAATCGGGTTCGGGGATAATCTTACAATAGTTTTCCCACACACGGGGATATTCCGGTGTACGGTTGTCCATCAAGCTTGCTATTTTCTCCAGAAACTCAAACGGGTCCATTTCAATGACTGTTGTCAATGCTCCGTAGAGGTCGACTATCTCACCGTCAGGAGAGATGTGCCAATGTTCTTTGGGCGGATGTTGACGAAGGAACTTCTTCAGTCGTTTGGAAACAACGTGCCCGCCATAGGTAATCAGTAGTTCAGGAGTCATCTGGTCTATCTTCTCCTCAGGCATTGCGTAAATCGCCGCATCGAAGTTTTTCACCGGAATGCCGGGTACGGTTTGATTACCGATATGTTCCGTCAACCAGGCAAAGTGTTTATATAATAATTTGGTATGTTTCTTCTCGAACAGATAGATAAGATTCATCTGACCGACAATAATCATTCGTTTCTGATATTTATTCATCCGGTCAATGAGGTCATTATAATCGCGGTCATACACGTTCAACCCCTGATAACGGGTGATTACACGCACTTCCGGCAATGCGTCCGACGTAAACTGAAACAGAGGTTCGGAAATAGGAACGTTGATATGTACCGGTCCTTTCCCATGATGTTTCGTTTCCAACAGGGCTTCGTTCACCAGACGATTGCAATACCATTCATCTTCTTCCGTATGAATCTCCGGGAGGTTGACCGACTTCTTGACCAGATTCTGAAAAACACCGGGTTGCGGCAAGGTCTGTCCATCCATTTGTCCGATCCAGGCAGCAGGACGGTCGGCAGAAATAACCACCAGAGGAACATTCTGATAAAATGCTTCCGCCACAGCCGGATGAAGATTGAGCAACGCCGTGCCGGAAGTACAACAGATGGCAGCAGGTTTGCCGCCATTCAAAGCCAGCCCAATGGCAAAATAGCCCGCACTCCGTTCATCCGTCACCGGATAACAGGTAAAGTTCGGATGATTGGACAAGGTATGCACGAGAGGGATATTACGACTACCCGGACATAACACGACTTTCGTTATTCCATGTGCTTCGAGAAGCGCAACCAGTTGGAGTATGTTTTTCTTGTCTGTATACATAGTGCAGTGATAAGTTGTAAAGTTATATATTATGAGGTGATAGGCTGTGGGTCGTGCAGAGAAGAAGGTACAATAATCCGTCTCATGGTTTGCAACTTCTTTTCCGTTTCCAGCCACTCATCGTTCAGCTCCGAGGAGGCCAACAGTCCGCCACCGGCATAGAGAGTGAGTTGTTCTTCTTCGATGTGCATACAACGAAGATTGACGTATAAGTCCGTACGCCCATCCGGGTCGAGCCAGCCGATAAAACCGGAATAATAACGGCGGTCGTAGCCCTCATTTTCCAGAATAAACCGATAGGCTGTATCCTTCGGCAGTCCGCATACGGCGGGCGTAGGATGCAACACTTTCAGGAGGTCACCCAGACCTTTATTGTCTTGCAGAGAGAATCGGAAATCCGTTTTCAGATGCGACAAGGCGCCGGCATAAGCAGGATAGGGTCCGTTCTCCGTCGAATGAATCCCTAATGAAAGGAGTTGGCCACGGATGTAAGAGGAGACGTATTCCTGTTCTTTCCGATTCTTCTCATCCCAGACTTGCGGCAGTTTGCCGTCTTGCAGAGGTTGGGTTCCGGCCAATGCTACCGTATGCCAGTCGTCCTTTTCGCCCGACAAGATGATTTCGGGCGTACTTCCCAACCAGATACCTGTTTGGGGAGTATAACATAAGTATATATAGGAATGGATATAGCGTTGGCAAGCCGCGCGAAAGGCTAATGAAGGAGAAAATGCCGATGGTTTTCCAATAATAAGTTTACGGGAAAGTACCAGCTTTTCAAAAGTCTTATCACGTAAGGCACTGATAAATGTACGAAAACACTCCGCATATTCCTCGGAACAGGAGGGATAGTCGGTTGACGGAATATCCCGCGGAACGGCGTCCGCATCATCTGCAAGAAGCAAAGGTTGCCCCGGCCCATTCGATTGAATCAGCAAAATGGGGCAAGTCTCGTTAGGTCGGAACGGAGCAATCACAAATCCTCTCTGCCCGTTTAGTTCCTGCAAATCGTATATCAGACGGACTGCCCCCTCCTCCTGTGTCACCAGGCACGGAATTTTCTCCCCGGGAATACGATAAACGGCAAACGGTTGCTTCCGTTCTATAAATGCATCAATAGTTGTCAAGTTACTTATTTCTTCGTCGGTTATCTTTTTTTCATCACACTGTTGACTACCCGTATGGAAGACACCAGTTTGTTGGTTGAAGTAAATACGTCCACATTCCATACATGGGACGAACGTCCCTTATGCACGATTGTTGCTACCGCACGCACCGTGTCTCCTTCGTGTGCAGAAGATATGTGGTTTCCGCTCACCTGCATTCCCACGACAATCTCATCGGGCTGGCAAAGAATCATCGAACCTAGTCCGGCAACTGTCTCCGCCAATGCAAGACTGGCTCCGCCATGCAGAATGCCGAACGGCTGACGGGTACGGTGATCTACCGGCATCGTCGCTTCCACACGATCTTCAGCGGCATACGTATATTGGATTCCTAAATTTCCCATTAAAGCGTGACGCGCCTGTGCATTCAGTTGGTCGAGAGGTATCTCCGCCGCACGCACTTCAGCTATAATTGCCTTTTCAACAGCAATTGCCACTCCGTCTTCTTCATTGGAAGCAGTCACATAGTCAGCACAAATCTTCACGGAATCCTGCGAGTGTCCCATAGCTACGCCGAGTCCGGCCAGTTGGATCATTGTCACATCACATACTCCGTCGCCGATAGCAATCACTTCTTCCCGCTTCACGTCCAGTTCTTCCAACAAAGCTCCCAAAGAGTTGGCCTTATCTATGGCACAAGGAACGACTTCCAGAAAATATGGCTCGGAACGGAAAACATCCAATGCTCCGTTCAGTCTTCTTTTCCAATGATCTTCCAGACCGATCAACGCTTCTTCATTATCGCTGACCAACATACACTTACAGGGTGCAAAATCAACAGCGGCAGAAAATTCCGTTTCCTCGATTATCCGCAGATTATTCAGCCGGGCTTCATTTTGAATATGTTCATTTTCAGGAGAGTCCGTAATAATCGTATCATCATGATAAGTGAATAAGGCAAAACCGTTTTTCCGAGCTTTCTTTTCCAGATACGGCAACATCTCCGGATTAATCCGCCGTTCGAACAGGATTTCCCCGTTCTGCGCATTTATAATCTGGCAACCATTATATGAAAGAATAAAGCCTCCATAGTTTCCAAGTTCGAGTGATTTGGCCAGTGGCATTAATCCATAGGTAGGTCTGCCGGATGCCAATACAATACGCACTCCCATTTGCTGAACTTTCAACAAAGCCGCTAATGTACGCTTACTAATTTCTTTCGCGTCATTAAGGAGTGTTCCGTCTACATCAAGAACCAATAATTTATACTTCATGATTACACGATTTTGATTTAGATTACAAAGGTAGGAAATTGAGTGAACGACAGAAAGAGTAAACAGATAAAAATTACTTTAATTTCACTCTTTCAGATGCATTTCCAGATAATCCCGAAGTATCCGGGCATGATTATAGACAGGTTCTTTAGACGCATACAGCAGTGTGACCACCGGATGAGGTCTGATAAGAATCAGGAAATCAGCCATTGCGGGAGATGCGGCCAGTTCTTTTTGATATTGCATGACAAAGTCGTTCCAATGCCCGGGAATATCTTCGTGAAACCATTTGCGCAAACTAGCGGAAGGTGTTATATCTTTCGCCCAATAATCGTATTTCAGCCATTCTCTCTTCATTCCTCGCGGCCATAGTTTATCTACCAGCACCCGATATCCATCTGCTTCTGAAAAATCTTCGTAAACTCGTTTTATCCTAACCTGTATCATTCTTAGTTTATTTAGTTACTCATAATAATAAACCGAGAAAGACGAAAATTGTTTAACCGAAGGATGTCGATAAAGTTTTTTAAAGCGACTCTTGCGCTTTTTTAAATTCATAAGGAGTCATTCCCGTTTTCTTCTTAAAAAGACTGTATAATATCGGAGCACTATTAAACCCAGCTTCATCTGCTATCGCGCGTATCGTATAGTGCGGATGTGTTTTTAGCAGTTGAATAGCATAATCAATACGCAACTCGTTGATATATCCGTTAAAATTAGTTCCGGTACATTCTTTTATCATCCGGGCAAAACGCGCATTGTTCAAATGAACGATTTGCGCCAAGTCTTCTCTCGACAGTTCAGGAGAAAGATACAAACGATCTTGAACAACGATGCGATTCAATTCTTTAAAAATCTGTCTATTCTCGTCTTTTTCCCCGCTTGCTACTTCTGTGTCATCTTCGTCCGAAGACTCACACTGTTCTTCTTGTTCCTTCTCGAGCAATCTGTCTTCCAGTTCTATTTCTGATGATATAGCGAATTGCTCATATTCCTCCGACTGCTGATCCCTTTTTTCCTTATCGGCAAGTTTCTCATTGATCAACTTAGCCAACATTCTGTTTTTATATTTAATCGTTTTATTGAAACGCCACAGACGCCATAAGATAAACAAGGTCAGCAGAACGATACAGACCATGAAAGCAAGTGAGATATTCTTTATTCTTAATTGGAAAGCTTGTTGGGCAATGTATTCTTCTTTCTCAGAAGCACCGTACATCGCGTTCAACTCCAATGCCGCATTGTTTCTATCTCTACAATTAATGCTGTCTGTTATAGCTAAGATAGTCCCACGGGTCGCTGCAGCCTCTTTATAGTGGTGCATACCCAGATAAGCTTTCACCTCATGTTGAAGAACAGTCAGATATTGTTCATTCAAAGTATCTTGTTGAGTTCTCATCCATTCCTTGAAACCCTTACATTTCTCAAGAGCTTTCTCATACTGTTCGGAAATCATCAAATAAGGAACAGAGTACATTTTTCCGTCCGGTGTATGAGATTCTTTCTTCGACAAGTATTTTTGATAATATTGTTCCGCCTGTGCATTCTTTTTCTCTACATAATAAATATAGGCAAGTTTTGCATACAAATAACTATACTGTCCGTCCACATAACCTTCGGGTATTTGAGGTAATGCCTCCAGCCGCTTTATAAGCTTTTCACGCTCAAAAGCAAGTTCCAAAGCCTCTTTAACACGTGAATCGTTCATTAAAAAGCTCATTTCTGCTCCATAATAGTAAGAAAGCAACATCATCTCCCGCATTTTATTTGAACCGCGCAATAATTTAATAGTACGGTCAAAATAATCATATGCTTTATCTTTAAAAGATAATCTCCAGTTATTCTCACCTATGCAGAAAAATAATCTGGCTTTGGCTTCTCGATCTTCCAACTCCTGTGCCAGTTTAATCCCACTGTATGCATAACGCATACTTTCATTATACTTGCTCATCATAGCCGAAAATTCCGCTAGATGAACTGTCATTTTCAACAGATGCTTCGGATCTTTTTGAGATATAGAATCAAGCAAATAAGCTTTTCTTGCATACATAAACGCCAGTTTATTCATATACATATTGCTATATGACAAACTACGCAACTCATTGATAATCCGCAAAGGAATTGCTTTTCTATTTTCTGCCTCATCCAATAATTGCAAAGCACGTTTAGGCTGTGCAATATAGATACTATTTATATACTCGGCGGTATATAGCGAATCGTCACTTACTGTTTCGTCAGCTCTCAGAATTTGGTTATGCACAAATAAAAATATGCAGATACATACCCCTAAATGTATATATTTCATATTATGTCTAATCATTTACAATTCAAAGGTAAATGATAATTTCATAAAATACAAAAGTGGATTCTATTTTAAGAAATAAAAATAAGAAACATTAGCATTATGCATCCGCCAAAGGCAGATAAACCGAAAAACAACTACCTTCCCCGACTTCCGAACTTACTCCCAAACGTCCCGACAATTTTTCAACAATGATCTTGCAGATAGGAAGTCCTAAGCCACTCCCCTGTTCAAACTCATCACTCTTGTAAAACCGATCAAATATAGGTTCTATTCTCTGCTTCCTGAACTCCTGTTTTATCAGTTCTTCGAATTTTCCATGACCTATTTCGTCTTCAGAGAATGAATAGACAAGAGAAATATATTTTTTCGTCTATGATTTGAGCCGTACAATCGTTTTAGGTGATAGCCACTAAAAAAAGGCAACTAACAAGCAAAGAGATGCAAAAATATACTTATATTTCAGGTTAACAGCTTTCATGTTTTATTTGTATGTCATGCAAATTTCCATAAAACAAATTCATTTTGTTAATAATATATTCAACTAATTTTCATTACCTAAAACTTCCAAACCAATATCCTACTACTTTTCGTCCCCTGATGCATCCGTATAACCTTGTACTCCGACACCTCGACAGCTTTCAACTTGGCATATAGCTTATCCAGATTCTTCTCTTTGGAAACCAAACTAGTGAACCACCCGCAATTTTTCCGGTATTTCCGGCTTTCGACAATCATATTCAGCAGGAAACGCAATTCGCCACCTTCACACCAAAGTTCATTCGCATTCCCTCCAAAGTTTAGCTTTGCCTTTTTTACTATCTCCCCTTTCAAACTACTCAATTTGCGCAACGTTCCCTCTTCCGCTTCCTCTTTCGAACGATGAAACGGAGGGTTACAAATTGTCACATCAAAATATTCATCGGGAGCAATGATGCCTTCAAAAATCTTGCTGCTATCTTTCTGAAGCCGTAACTCTATTTTATGAGCCAGCACCGGATTACAAGTAACTATCTTTCGTGCATTTTCTATTGATATGGGGTCAATATCTGAACCTACAAACATCCAACCATATTCTACATGCCCAATAATCGGATAAATGCAGTTCGCACCTACTCCAATATCCAGACATCTGTATGCAGATTTCCGTATCTCTCCATTTTCCACTTTCACATCTTTGCTTACAGCTTCCGAACCAATCAAATCTGCGATATAATGAATATAATCCGCCCGCCCGGGAATAGGCGGACACAAATAGTTCTTCGGAATATCCCAATATCGAATGCCGTAGTAGCTTATCAACAACGCTTTATTCAACGCCTTCACCGCTTGCGGATTGAAGAAATTAATTGTTTGCGTACCATAGGGATTGAGTTGTACAAACTTCTTTAAAGGCGGATAATTCTCCGTCAATAGAGAAAAGTCGTATTGCCCGTTGTGTTTATTTCTTGTATGTAGTTCGCTTCTTTCTGACATGGCGGCAAAGATACAGAGAATCTTCCTGTCTGCAAATTCTTCCCTATATCTTTTCCCGCACTATAAGTTATATTGTTTACAGTAACCATTTTAATATAGGCCGGCTGACCGAATCACAATCTTTTCCAACAACTGCTGTGTCTTTCCAATGCTATAAAAGCTGATAAATAATCAGATACGAGGTGAAAGAGTGAAAGGATTTTTATTCCATATTAAAGCATCTTAGAGGGACCTCTCTGATTTATTTTTGTTAATCTATGACTTGTTATGTAGCTTGTATGAGAATAAAATACTATTTTCGGGATTGAAAAATATAAAAGACTATCACAAAATGAAAATTACCCGTGATGAATTGCTGATAGCAGCGTTCAAGCTGTTTATGTCCGTAAACTATGAAAAAGCCAGTTTTGCAGAACTTGGAAAGATGCTCGGAATGTCGAAAGCCGGAATATTCAAATACTACAAGAACAAACAGGAATTATTCATTGCCGTAGTGGATAAGTTTTGTTTTAGCGCGCAAAACCCACGAAACAAATTCACTGAAACGAACGGTACGTTTGCCGAATTTATAGATGAATACGTGAAAGGCGTACAACGAACAATGGATATGCTGAGTAATCTGATAGGCCCAGGTAGTGATAAGGTGGTACAAGGAAAGTTTTCATATCATGCCCAATATTTTCATTTTCTGTTTCAACTTCTCCAATATGACCCTAACGCCAAAGAAAAGCTCCATAATCTTATAGTCGGTGATTATGCTTATTGGCGTACCGCCATACAGCGCGCGATAAATACCGGAGAATTGAGAAAAGATGTGGATGTAGAAGATGCAGTAGTTATGTTCCGACAAGTTTACATGGGGCTGTCCTTTGAAATGTCTTTTCTCGGTGGACTGGATACGGAACGTCTTGCCAAACATTTACGCGCCGTTTACTCCTTATTGAAATGTTAGATAGTGCCGTCCGGCACATATTCCTTACCTACTTGTCTGTTGGTGCAAAAAAATATAAAAAAGCGTACGTTTACTTTTTCGGAATAGTTTTAAAAAGATACAGTTATTAAATATAGAGAAATGAAATATATAAAATACATCCGATTTTACATTTAAAATGTAAAATCGGATGTATTTTATCACTTACAAATATTTTGCGGAGAGACAGGATTATGAACCTTTCTCCACAAAATCCTTATGAATCAACGTTTTAATTCAGTTCAATTTTTCAAGTGTAACGATTTAGTAACTGAAAACTGTCTTTTTGTGTCACTCATAGACTTTCGCTTGTCTAAGCTTTATCATTACATTACAAAGGTACATTTTTTTACTCATAGTTCCAAATCATAGTCTCATCTTATGTTTTACTTTATTCTATAATCACTTCTGAAAACCGCTTCTTCATTACTTTTTAGAAGAAGCCATAAGTAACTGTTCGTATATCCACATTAACAACTATTTCTAGGAATTAGGGTATAAAAAAACGCTACTGGTGGAACTGATAATGCAGATCATCTACAAGAACAATGACCGTAAAGTGCGCTACTTGGACAGCAAGTGTTTCGGCATATTTTTCTTAATAAAGGGTATTAAAACCTATAACGGAATGCTTTATGTGCATACGCAGACTAAGAAACGTTCCGGCTCTACTACACATCGGTATCAACCAACGAGCAGACTATTGGCACCAATTTCATCAACAGCTTCTGCAGATGTACCGTGTTTCGTTCTCATTTGATAATGACAATAATGAAAAAGAGAAAATATAATATTTATCTTATTTGTTTTTGTTCTTCTTATAATATTTATATTTGTAAATGATAAATTATTAAATTGAAAAGGATATGTGTCAGAAAGGATATTGTATAATTTGTCATCAAGATAATCAAGAATTATCAGATGAACATGTGATACCAGAAGCCATAGGTGGATATTATCATATTTATAATGTT
>NZ_MNQN01000106.1:0-42451 GCF_001915455.1 Bacteroides sp. 43_46
CAAGATTTTCATTCTTGAAAGGGGGGTTCGATTCCCCCACGGGCTACAAGTAAAAAGAATAAAGAACTAAAAAAATAGATTAGTCGAAATGGCAAATCATAAATCATCACTGAAAAGAATCAGACAAGAAGAGACTAGAAGACTTCATAACAGATACTATGGTAAGACCATGAGAAATGCTGTTAGAAAGCTTCGCGCAACTACAGACAAAGCTGAAGCAGTTGCAATGTATCCGGGCATTACAAAGATGTTGGATAAGTTGGCTAAAGTGAACATTATTCACAAAAATAAAGCTAACAATCTGAAATCTAAGCTCGCTCTTTATATCAACAAGCTCGCTTAATACATAGGAATTTAACAATTCTATATAGCATCAGGCTGAACTTTTAAGTTCGGCCTTTACTGTGTATAGACACTTGACTATCAAGTCTATCGTAAAAGTACAGAATCCACTTTCATTCTTCATTTTTCACGGTTTATTCTTCGCCAAGTCGACAAATTTCACTATATTTGCTCTGTTATTAAAGTTAGAAAGGCAATTATGAGCGAAGAACAAATCACTCCCAATAACGGGTCTTATTCTGCGATCCAAGTATTGGAAGGTCTTGAAGCAGTGAGAAAACGCCCTGCGATGTACATCGGTGACATCAGTATAAAGGGACTTCACCATTTGGTATACGAAATCGTTGACAACTCTATCGACGAAGCTTTGGCCGGCTATTGCGACCATATCGAAGTAACGATCAACGAAGACAATTCAATCACAGTACAGGACAACGGGCGCGGTATTCCGGTCGACTATCATGAAAAAGAAAAGAAGTCGGCACTGGAAGTAGCAATGACCGTCCTACACGCCGGAGGTAAATTCGACAAAGGTTCCTATAAAGTATCCGGAGGTTTGCACGGTGTAGGTATGTCATGTGTAAACGCGCTGTCTACTCACATGACTACGCAAGTATTCCGCAACGGTAAGATCTACCAGCAGGAATATGAAATAGGCAAACCGCTATATTCGGTAAAGGAAGTCGGCACTGCCGACATTACGGGAACCCGCCAGCAGTTTTGGCCGGATGATACCATTTTTACAGAAACGGTATATGATTACAAGATCTTGGCTTCACGACTACGCGAGCTGGCTTACTTGAACGCCGGCCTGCGTATCACGCTGACAGATCGCCGGGTAGTGAATGAGGACGGTAGCTTCAAAAGTGAACAGTTCTATTCGGAAGAAGGACTGAGAGAATTTGTACGTTTCATCGAGTCTTCACGCGAACACTTGATTAATGACGTGATTTACCTGAACTCCGAAAAACAGGGAATCCCCATTGAAGTAGCAATCATGTACAATACAGGGTTCTCGGAAAACGTTCACTCTTACGTTAATAATATCAATACGATTGAAGGTGGTACGCACCTCGCCGGTTTCCGCCGTGCACTGACCCGTACACTGAAAAAATATGCCGAAGACAGCAAGATGTTGGAAAAGGTAAAAGTAGAAATCTCGGGAGACGACTTCCGCGAAGGTCTAACTGCTGTTATTTCCGTAAAAGTAGCTGAACCTCAGTTTGAGGGACAAACGAAAACGAAGTTGGGTAACAACGAAGTCATGGGTGCCGTAGACCAGGCCGTAGGTGAAGTTTTGTCATACTACCTGGAAGAACATCCGAAGGAAGCAAAAACGATTGTAGACAAAGTGATCCTGGCTGCTACAGCACGCCACGCAGCAAGAAAAGCCCGTGAAATGGTACAACGTAAATCTCCGATGTCCGGTGGTGGTTTGCCGGGTAAGCTGGCAGACTGTTCGGATAAAGATCCGTCAAAATGCGAGTTATTCCTCGTCGAGGGTGATTCGGCAGGTGGTACCGCCAAGCAAGGACGTAACCGTATGTTCCAGGCAATCCTTCCGCTTCGCGGTAAGATTCTGAATGTTGAGAAAGCGATGTATCACAAAGCGCTGGAAAGTGACGAAATCCGTAACATCTATACCGCATTGGGTGTCACTATCGGAACCGAGGATGACAGTAAAGAGGCCAATATTGAAAAACTGCGTTACCACAAGATTATCATCATGACCGATGCCGATGTCGATGGTTCTCACATCGACACACTGATTATGACGTTCTTCTTCCGCTATATGCCGCAGATCATTCAAAACGGTTATCTGTACATTGCTACTCCCCCGCTCTATCTCTGCAAAAAGGGTAAAGTAGAAGAATATTGCTGGACAGATGCACAACGCCAGAAGTTTATTGATACTTACGGCGGCGGTTCGGAAAATGCAATCCATACACAACGTTACAAAGGTTTGGGTGAAATGAATGCCCAACAGTTGTGGGAAACAACTATGGACCCTGAAAACCGTATGCTGAAACAAGTGAATATCGATAACGCTGCAGAAGCTGACTACATCTTCTCTATGTTAATGGGTGAAGACGTAGGACCACGCCGAGAGTTTATTGAAGAAAACGCAACGTATGCGAATATCGATACATAATATTAATTTTACGTTTTTATAAACCAACCTCACATCTTACAACGAGGAAACGCCGATGGAGAAGGAGCATCCTTCGATCGGCGTTTTTCTTTATCCATATCTTAATAAAGACTAAAGACAGTAACATTTTCAGTGCTAAATCACTATATTGCAAAAAACATAGAAAACAGTAGCTATGAAGATGAAAACTACTAACCCGTTATTCGCAAAGATCAGACTATTTCTTATTGTCCTGACATTGTGCGTTATCGTTACCTGCATCTTTCTGGTCATCATTCATCCGGAAGCATGGATGGCACCAGTATGCGTAATGGCCGTAGCACTATGCATCTTGCTGTATCAGGTATTTGGCACACGTAAGAAATAGGAAGTTTAGATAAAATGTTGCTTTTTCAATTCTTCGGCAACAGCTTCAAGTTCTTTGTACCATTCTTCACCGAATTTACGAATCAAAGGCTCTTTCAGAAATTTATAGACAGGGACATTCTCTTTTTTTCCTAACAGAACCGCAGCCTTGCATACATCCCAACGATGATAATTCACCGCTTTATAAGGTCCGTAATCTCCAATGCGAATAGGATAAAGATGACATGATATCGGTTTATAGAAATCTGTTTTTCCTTCCCGGAAAGCTTTTTCAATAGCACAGTAGCAACATCCTTTCTCGTCATAACAAGTAAAGACGCAGTCTTTGTTATTTACAATAGAAGTTACCAAGTCTCCTTCCTGGTCAGTATATACCACCCCCTGCTTTTCTATCACCGCACGCGCTTCCGGAGCCAGTTCATCCCAGATAACCGGCAACACTTCCTCCAGTTTCATCACTTCATCCAGTTCTACCGGTGCTCCGGCATCTCCCTCAATGCAACATTCACCTTTACAGGCATCCAAGTTACAAAGAAATTTCTCCTGAAGTACATCAAGCGATACAACTACATCATTAATCTGAATCATAAAACTTATGTGAGACAAAAAAGGCGGAGTTCTACTCCGCCCTCCCAGTTATAGAAATCTAAATTACTTAATCAAAACATTCCCGTTCATTTCAGCCGGAGCTTCCAGTCCCATAATCTTCAGGATAGTTGGAGCAACGTCTGCCAGACGGCCATCTTCTACTTTCGCAGCTTTGTTTTCTGTTACGTAAACACAAGGAACCGGATTCAAAGAGTGGGCAGTATTCGGAGTACCGTCTTCATTCAAAGCATGGTCAGCATTACCATGGTCAGCGATAATGATTGCTTCGTAATCCTGTGCTTTAGCGGCTTCGATTACATCTTTCACACAAGCATCAACAGCAACAACAGCTTTTTCGATTGCTTCGTAAATGCCGGTATGACCTACCATATCACCGTTAGCAAAGTTTACTACGATGAAGTCATATTTGTTTTCATTGATAGCAGCCACCAGTTTGTCTTTTACTTCGTAAGCGCTCATTTCCGGCTTCAAGTCGTAAGTAGCAACTTTCGGAGACGGAACAAGAATACGGTCTTCGTTATCGTACGGAGTTTCACGGCCACCGTTGAAGAAGAATGTTACGTGAGCATACTTTTCTGTTTCTGCAATATGGAGTTGATTCAGTCCCTTAGCAGCAAGGTATTCACCCAACGTATTAGAAACGTTTTCTTTATCGAATAAGATGTGTACACCTTTGAAAGAAGCGTCATACGGAGTCATACAGTAATATTGCAGTCCCGGGATTGTACGCATACCAGCTTCCGGCATATCTTGTTGAGTCAATACTACTGTCAACTCTTTCGCACGGTCGTTACGGTAGTTGAAGAAGATTACTACATCTCCTTCTTTGATTGTTCCGTCGAAATTAGCATTTACAATCGGTTTGATAAATTCGTCTGTCACGCCTTCATCATAAGATTCCTGCATTGCCTGAACCATATCGGCAGCTTTCTTACCTTCACCTTTTACTAACAAATCATAGGCTTCTTTCACACGTTCCCAACGTTTGTCACGGTCCATAGCATAATAACGACCGATGATTGAAGCAATCTTTCCTGCTGACTTTTCACAGTGCGCAGATAGTTCTTCGATAAAACCTTTACCGCTCTTCGGATCAGTATCACGACCGTCCATAAAGCAGTGGATGAATGTATTGTCGATATTATATTCTTTAGCGATGTCGCAAAGTTTGAAGAGATGAACGAGTGAACTATGTACGCCACCGTTAGAAGTCAGCCCCATAAAGTGAACATTCTTTCCATTTTCTTTTGCATAAGAAAAAGCAGCGACAATCTCAGGATTCTTCAGAATACTATTATCAGCGCAAGCACGGTTGATTTTTACTAAATCCTGATAAACCACACGTCCGGCACCGATATTCAAGTGACCGACTTCCGAGTTACCCATTTGTCCGTCGGGCAAACCTACGTTTTCACCGCTTGCCTGAAGCTGGGAATGAGGGTAAGTATTCATCAGATAATCCCAATAAGGAGTGGGAGTGTTGAAGATTACGTCGTCTTTCTTTTGGTCGCCTAATCCCCAACCGTCGAGGATCATTAAAAGGGCTTTCTTACTCATAATATTTCAATATTTAAATTATCACTCTGATTTTCCGGCTGCAAAGGTACAAAAAAGATGATTACCTGAACGTTTAATCTATGTTAAGTTGCAGAGTAAAAGAATACAAGGCTATGGATATTTTCCTTACTTTGTAAGGATAGTATTAAACACGTTCATCAAAAAACTATTATTATGAAAGCAACCTTATTCTGCATTTTACTTGTATTATCGGGCGTACTAAGTGCACAAACAATCGACAATCCTCCTTTCAAAGCCCGTTCGGGAAGTATCTCCAACATTACCCGCATAGAACGTACTCCAGAAAGTACACGAGTATACATACATGCTATTTTTCGTCCGCACTGGTGGATTAAAGAAAAAGGAACAAGTTACCTGGAAGATGCAACCACCGGAAAGAAATATAAGTTTAAAGGTGCAGAAGGTATCGAAATCAATAAAGAAGTATATATGCCTGATTCCGGTGAAAAAGACTACGTGCTTATTTTCGAACCCCTGCCTGAAGAAACTCAAACGATCCACCTTCTCAGCCCGACTAATTATGAAGGGAATACATACGATATTTCCTTGATTCCGCAGAAAGGAAAGAATACTCCTCCACTAGCTGCCGTCAAGGGTAACTGGTTCAAGACAGACGGCTCCGGTCAGTGGGAATACGGAATTTACGATTCAATCACGATCATGAATAATCGGATATACACCAATGAAAGTATCCGCAAGAAAGGGAAACGAATTGAGATGACCGTTAAAGACAAACAAAATGGGACTATCCGTACATTGTTGATAACCCCGCAAAAGAGTGGCAACTGTATTATAAAAACAGACCAAACAAATGAATTATCGTATACCCGCCAAAAGGCTGCCATAAGCACAATAGAGCCGGACAATGGTTTTCAACAGTTCTTCCGTAAAGATACCGCCTGTCTGCAAGGATATATCGATGGCTACGACCCGCGTTTGGGATTCGAGACAGGACTTGTTTATCTATCAAATGAACTCACCCGTGAAGATTATCCTACTGTTGTGCAAATAGATAAAGACGGAAGTTTTACATGCAAGTTCGTTATTCATCATCCGGTAGAGCAATCATTAACCCTCAACAATGACTGGATTCCATTCTATATTGAGCCTGGACAAACTCTCACCATGTACATTGACTGGGAAGCAATCATGGCTCGAAGCCGTGCACGCGATCATTATTTTCCGATTAACAATATAGCATATATGGGACCGACAGCTCCCTTCTCCTATATACTATCCGATTTTAGCAAGTCTATTCCTTATCGGTACGAAGATTTATCCAAATCACAAAAGACACTTACTCCCAACCAATACAAGGAACACATGAGACCTATCATCGCACAATGGAGACATATTGCCGATTCCGTATGCCGGGTCTACCACCCCTCCCTGAAGGCAGTTTGCCTGATTAAAAACAAAGTAAAACTGCAAACAGGAAATGCATTCTTCGATTTTGCAATGAGCAGGGATTATTATGCCAAACAAGATACGGCCAATCAAGCCTTGAAAGTAAAGGAAGATGATTCGTATTACGATTTCCTAAAAGAGATGCCACTTGACGATAAAACAATTCTCGCAGATGAGAAAGCGGACATCTTCACCAATCGCTTTGAATTTATGGCTCCCCTCCGAAAAGCTTATTCGGACGAAGTCGAAGGATCGGTGGAGATTCCTTTTACTTACCCAGAAAAGCCTCTCTTGACATTCCTGAAAGAAAAAGGAGTGAAACTTAATGCTGAACAAGAAGCGATAAGGCAAAAACAGGAAAAACTTGCCGGACAAGAAATAAAAATAACGCTTGCAGAACTTCAAGAAGATGACAGGAAGACCAGTGCTCTATTTAAACAAGAAGAAAAACTGGTAAAAGAATACATGGACTATATCAATAAACAGAAACCTTCTCAAAAAGAAAAGTCACAGCAAGAAGAAGATAGGGCCAGCATAACAATGGAACAGAAATATGAAGAGAAGAAAAATGCCATTATCGCCCGGCTATGCAATACTCCCAATCCTCTGCTCTGGCAAATAGCCAAAGTACGCCGTCTCACTTATGACCTACAAAATATAAAAACAAAAACAATTGCTCGTGAATATATAGACAGCCTCAAGCAAGAATTTACCGCCCCCTTCTTAGTTGCCGAAACTGAACAATTGTTTGAAAATGCTTATCCTTCGGAAGATGCTAAATCATACCAACTCCCGGAAGGCAAAGCAACCGACATTTTCCGCAATATCATCAAGAATCATCCGGGCAAAGTACTATTTGTTGACTTTTGGGCCACTAGCTGCGGGCCTTGCCGTAGCGGAATAGAAGCAACAGCAGACTTGCGCAAGAAGTACAAAGATCATCCGGAGTTCCAGTTTATTTATATCACCGGAGAAAGAGAATCTCCGGCAGGAGCTTACAAACAATATGTCGAAAAGCATCTGAAAGGAGAAGCAAGTTATTATGTCACCGGAACGGAATATAATTACCTCCGCCAACTTTTCCATTTCAACGGCATTCCTCATTACGAACTCGTAGAGAAAGACGGCAGTATCTCCAATGAAAAATTAAGTAGTTACAGTATCGGACAATATTTGAAGAAACGTTTCGGTACTTCCGAACCTTCGGAAACAGAGCAGCACGCAGAGTAAGTACGGACTGCAAACAGTAGAAATTCGAAAAAAACGGTGCAAAAGAATGGAAGCCAGCTTGATTTTCCGTACCTTTGCACCGCTTTTACATTAAAATCATAGAAATATGGACGATTCAAACCCGCGAACGTGCACAACTAGTATTAATTAAAGCGAACAGAGTCATTGAAATCTGATGTCTCTGCTCGTGCTAAACAAACGAAAGGAGACAATAAGATGAGAACGTATCTTTATTGTGAGGCCGGCTTTGTGGAAAAAGCACAATGGCTTCCTAATAGCTGGGTAAACGTAGTATGCCCGAACAATGATGACTTTGAATTTCTGACTAAAACACTCAACGTACCCGAATCATTTCTTGATGACATAGCCGACACGGATGAACGTCCGCGTACGGATACGGAAGGTAACTGGCTGTTAACGATCCTGCGTATCCCTGTGCAAAACAAGCAGAACGGAAGCCTGCCTTTCGCCACTGTACCTATCGGCATAATCACAAACAACGAGATTATAGTATCCGTATGTTATCATAACACCGATTTACTACCGGATTTCATCGAACATACCCGTAGGAAAGGTATTGTAGTCCGTAATAAACTCGATCTAATTCTCCGGTTGATTTACTCTTCCGCCGTATGGTTCCTGAAATATCTGAAACAAATCAATATAGATATCAGTGCAGCAGAGAAGGAGTTGGAACGCAGCATCCGTAATGAAGACCTGCTCCGTCTGATGAGATTGCAGAAAACCTTGGTTTACTTCAACACCTCCATTCGTGGCAATGAAGTGATGATAGGTAAACTTAAGACTATTTTCCAGGATACGGATTTTCTGGATAAAGAGTTAGTGGAAGACGTTATCATCGAATTGAAACAAGCACTCAATACGGTGAACATTTACAGCGACATTCTCACTGGGACAATGGACGCCTTCGCCTCCATTATCTCAAACAATGTGAACACTATCATGAAACGTATGACCAGCTTGTCTATCGTCTTAATGCTCCCTACATTGATTGCCAGTTTTTATGGCATGAACGTAGATATTCATCTGGAAGAAGTGCCCTTTGCTTTTTCTTTGATTGTACTCTTCTCTATCGGATTGTCCACGCTGGCGTTTGTGATATTCAGAAAGATCAAATGGTTCTAACATACAAAAGCCTGTCATCTACTATTGAGTAAATGACAGGCTGTAATTTAATAATACGTTTTTTCTTCTATAGAGAATTAATTAAAAGAGAATGTTTAAAGAGAGAAATTATTTTTTATCCTTGTTTACTTTTTCTTCCACCCAACGGAATAGAAACTCCAACAAATCCATTAACAGTGTTAGAGTTCTTTCCTAAGAACATATAGTCGGTTCCGAGGAACAACGGCCCTAATTTCAGACCAAGACCGAAAGATTTTCCTGCTGACTGAATGGCAGAATAGCTAAGTGCAACGTTAAACCAGCTTTTCGGACGATAATTTGCAGAGAATGTCAACTCTGTAAGAGCGTCAGGTTGTACAAAACGAGTGGTAGACAATACACCAACAGCTAATTTGTTATTGAAGAAACCGTATTCTGCACCCAACACCAATGTAGAAGCCAGACGGGACTTACGAGATTCTTTTGCATCACCTACTTCGAGTTGCAACATATCATAGTCGAGTACATCACCGTTAGTTACACGATCCATATACCCTTGAGTATCATCCTGCAACTGCTTTACTGCATTCATCACAGATGTTTCAGGATTAGCGGGATCGACCATTGCTGCATAAGTACTTCCTTTAATATCAATAGGATCCGGATTGGCTGACGCAATCTTCGTACTTGATTTTGACCAAGAGATAAAACCTAAGTCAAGAATAGATGCAGATACAGTCAGATTATCCAATATTTTATAAGAAGCACCCAAATCAATACCAAAACCGTAACCAGCGATACCCAATTTGCCACTATCAAATTCGAAGTCTGTTACATAATCCTTACCCTCTTCTTCTTGTAATTCCAAACCTTTGAAAGAACTCTTCAATTCTGCACCAACATTCAAATTTGCATGGTAATTATCAAATTTTGCTTTCAATTCAGTAGCTTGTTTAATAGCTTCTTGTTGGCTTAAGCCACTCCAATAATTTTCATCTGACCACTTTGCAATCTCTGCATCACTGGGCAGATTAGCACTCATTGCCACATTTTTGAGTTTTAACTCCATATTACCGATACCCAACAAAGCTTTCACTCTGGCACCGACTGTCAAACGACTGTTAATCTGACGTGAGAGTCCTAAACCAATTTCAGTATAAGCATTGATATTCAATTGCTGACCACTGATATCATAGTTACTGTTTCTCCAGTTTTCTTCAACAGTCTCCATCTCATTCAGGAAAGTAAACATAGATTTAGTCAAGTTCGCACCAATATCGGTACGAAGACCAATGTTGAACGACCAGAAGTTCTTTCCTTTGTACCAACCGGCAGAAAGGATTTCCGTACTAAAGTTCACATTCAACTTATTGTTATCTTTCAGCCGGTTCATGAAATCCGGTTTCGTATAGAAATCATCTCCGTCATCAATAATATCAATAATATCCTGATATCCTAATGAAGTAGACCCCACGGTTGCATTAACTGCACCAACCACCGGAAGATTGAAGTAACCTTTAGTCGGTGTCAAAGCCGGATTCAGCTGTTGACGATAATGCGTACCTTCCATAAAATAAGAAGTACGCAAGAACTGTGCATTTGCAGGAAGTGCACAAACTAACATAATGAAAAATACCCCAATGAGCTTAGTAGAGCTTAGTAGCTTGTTCGTTGCCATGATTTTAAACTTTTTAATTCTTATTATTGTTTGCAAATATATAGCATTTCAATAACAATTAAAAGCACGGAGCAACACTTTTTTAGCCTAAACAGAACAATTCAAGCACTAAACAGGCTAAAATCGTGCTTATACTGCAAAAAATGTAGAAAATATAATTTAAGAAAGGAACAACGGGAATTAAAAGTCCAAAGAAAGTTGTTCACCTCCCAACAAATTGAACGTCATCCGATGATAAGGAGTTGTTCCATGTTCGGCAATGGCGGCACGGTGTTTTTTGGTAGGATACCCTTTATTACGGTTCCAGTCATAATAGGGATACTCTTCGTGGAGACGGTTCATATAATCATCACGATACGTTTTGGCCAGAATAGATGCAGCAGCTATCGAAAGGTATTTTCCATCGCCTTTGATTACCGTGGTATGCGGGATACCGGGATATTTATTGAACCGGTTTCCGTCAATGAGCAAGTGTTCGGGACGGGTGGACAGTTGATCGACAGCACGATGCATGGCCAGGAAAGAAGCACGCAGGATATTTATCTCATCTATCTCTTCGGGTGAAACGATACCCACCGCCCATGCTATCGCTTCACGTTCTATTACCTCACGCAGAGCATAACGTTGTTTCTCCGTCAGTTGCTTGGAGTCATTCAGTAACTCATTCTTAAAATCTTTCGGAAGAATGACGGCAGCAGCATAGACAGAACCCGCCAAACAGCCGCGGCCTGCCTCATCGCACCCTGCTTCTATCAGATTCTCATTTAAATAAGGTAATAGCATCTTTATCGTTTTTATCTCTGCAAAGGTAAATGAAATAAAAAAGGAGACCTAGATTCCGGTCTCCATTTTCTTATCTTTTTAACACAAAATCCTTAGAACAGACTCCAGGCAACCGTAAGTCCTGCCATTACAATGGCTACCATGCTCATAAGCTTTATCAATATATTCAAGCTCGGACCGGAGGTATCTTTAAACGGGTCGCCCACCGTATCGCCCACCACCGTTGCCTTATGAACCTCACTTCCTTTTCCTCCGAAATTGCCTTCTTCCACATATTTCTTTGCATTATCCCAGGCACCACCGGCATTTGCCATAAAGATAGCGAGCACGAAACCGCTGCTCAAACCACCGATCAACAAACCAAGCACACCGGGAACACCGAAGACAAGTCCCGTAAAGATCGGGGCAATGATAGCAATCAATGAAGGAAGCACCATTTCGCGCTGTGCCCCCTTCGTAGAGATTTCCACACAACGTTCGTAGTCCGGTTCGGCTTCTCCCGTCAGGATACCTTTTATTTCACGGAACTGGCGGCGCACTTCGTCCACCATGTGTCCTGCCGCACGTCCCACGGCATTCATGGTCAGCCCGCAGAACAGGAAAGCCATCATAGAGCCGAGGAACATCCCCGAAAGTACCTTCGGATTCATCAGGTTCACTTCATAATAGTTCATGAAGTCAATGAAAGTAGCATTTGCCACACTGATTGTATTTCCGTCCGAGAAAGTCAGATCCATATTGCCTAGACGAGTCAGTCCGATACGTATTTCTTCAATATAAGAAGCGAGCAAAGCCAATCCCGTCAAGGCAGCAGAACCAATCGCAAAACCTTTTCCGGTTGCGGCAGTCGTGTTTCCGAGAGAATCGAGCGCATCGGTACGTTTGCGGACTTCTTCACCCAAACCGGACATTTCCGCGTTTCCGCCTGCGTTATCCGCAATCGGGCCGTAAGCGTCCGTTGCCAAAGTGATTCCCAGCGTAGAAAGCATACCGACGGCAGCAATGCCGATTCCGTACAACCCCATACCGATATTGGCAAAATCGCCGGCAGCAGCCAGTAGATAAGAAGCAATGATACCCACCACAACTGCAATAACGGGGATAGCCGTAGAGAGCATTCCCAGACCGATGCCGGAAATGATGACCGTAGCAGGTCCCGTCTTCCCGCTTTCACTCAACTTCTGAGTAGGACGATAGGATTGGGAAGTATAATATTCAGTAGAACGGCCTATCACAATGCCGACAAGCAGGCCGACAACCACCGCACAGGAGATCCAAACCCAGTTCTGCAACTGCAAAAGCCACAGGATAAAGAAAGTAGCAACGACGATAAGTACAGAACTGAGGTTTGTACCGAACGCCAGCGAACCAAGCAGATCTTTCATCTTCGCATTCTCTTTGGTACGGACGGCGAAGATACCTATAATAGAAAGGATAATCCCGACAGCCGCGATCAACATCGGAGCAATAACCGCTTTGAACTGCATAGCCGTGTCCGAAGAATGAATAAAGGCGGCAGCACCAAGCGCGGCAGTTGCCAGGATCGAACCGCAATAAGATTCGTACAAGTCGGCTCCCATGCCGGCCACGTCACCCACGTTGTCACCTACGTTATCGGCAATAGTGGCAGGGTTGCGCGGGTCGTCTTCGGGGATTCCGGCCTCTACCTTACCTACAAGGTCGGCCCCCACATCGGCAGCTTTCGTATAGATACCACCGCCGACACGGGCGAAGAGTGCCTGAGTGGAGGCCCCCATACCGAAAGTAAGCATGGTGGTAGTGATTACACAGAGTTTATGAGTCGGTGTCAGTGCGTCAGCAGGAATCACTTCGTTCAGCAACAAATACCAGAAAGAAATGTCGAGCAGGCCGAGACCGACTACGACAAGTCCCATTACCGCACCGCTCCGAAAGGCAATCCTCAATCCGGCATTCAGCGAACCGCGTGCCGCATTGGCTGTACGGGCTGATGCATAAGTTGCCGTTTTCATCCCCAGAAAACCGGAAAGGCCGGAAAAGAAACCACCCGTCAGGAAAGCGATAGGCACCCAAGCATTCTGAACGTGGAAACCGTAGGCCATGATTGAAAACAAAATGACCAGCCCCAGAAACACCCAGCCTACAATCTTGTATTGCTGTTTCAGGTAAGACATAGCGCCTTTGCGCACAGCAGCGGCAATTTTTATCATTTGGGGAGTACCTTCACTCTCCTTCATCATTTGCTTATGGAAGTAATAAGCAAAGCAGAGGGCTAACACGGAAGCGACCGGAACCAGCCAGAAAAGAATGCTATCCATAGGATTAATTTTTAAAGGGTTTACGGAGGCTAAAAGTATGAAAATCAAACGAAAAAAGCAAGTAAGTAAGATTATTTTTTGAACAGTAGATGTACTCACTTTAATTGCCATGTCATTCCCCTCTTTCCGGCAAGCAGCTTGTCGGAGGGTTTGTTAAGTGGGACTTTATGGGAAGAGAAGCCGGTATAGTTCGATTGGAATACCGGTATAGTTAGGTTGGAGCACCGCTTTAGTTAGTCTGCCACGGCCATGGAGAGTTCTTTCCACAGGCGTGACGAGATATTACCACGGGTGTGACGAATACTCTCCACGGCCGTGGCAAATTAACAATATCGGTATTCCGACAGAACAATACCTACCAGATAACAGATGTATAGCGGGTGTATAAGCTATGTTTAACGGTGACTTATTTACCGTAGAATTTAGCATCAGCATCAAAATCTGGCCCGTACATCATAAATTATCATTATCTTTGAGCGTTTTTATGCCTGTAAACTAACTAATACCCAATAATTATTACTCAAAACAACATGAAGAAACTATTTCTACTACTAATGGCTTTGTTTACCTTGGCACAAGTGAAAGCCCAGGAAAAGAGTGTTATCCAAATCTCAACGGACAACACAGACCTAATCCTTCAAGTAGCCCCTAACGGCCGACTTTATCAGGCTTATCTGGGTGACAAACTACTAAATGAGCAAGATATCAAGCACTTTTCGCCTTATGTAAAAGGTGGCAGTGACGGCAGTGTTTCTACACGCGGCTGGGAAGTCTATCCGGGTTCCGGTGCCGAAGACTATTTCGAACCGGCTGTGGCTATCACTCACAGCGACGGAAATCCAAGTACGATTCTCCGCTATGTATCTTCCGAGCAGAAGGCCGTGACAGGGGGAACAGAGACAATTATCAACCTCAAAGACGACCAATATCCGGTAGAGGTAACTCTGCACTACATCGCTTATCCGAAAGAAAACGTCATCAAGACATGGAGCGAAATCAAGCACAACGAGAAGAAACCCGTCACCCTGTGGCGCTATGCTTCCACAATGCTTTATTTCTCCGACTCCAAGTATTTCCTAACCGAATTCAGCAGCGACTGGGCCAAAGAAGCTCAAATGAGCAGCCAGCAGTTACAGTTCGGAAAGAAAGTAATCGACACCAAGTTGGGCAGCCGTGCCGCCATGCATACACATCCGTTCTTCGAACTGGGATTCGGACAATCGGCACAGGAAACACAAGGCCGCGTGATGCTGGGTACGATCGGCTGGACCGGTAACTTCCAGTTTACATTCGAAGTAGACAACGTTGGTAACCTGCGCGTAATCCCTGCCATCAACCCTTATGCATCTGATTATGAATTGAAAGCGAACGAAGTATTCACGACTCCCGAATTTATGTTCACTTTCAGCAATAACGGAACGGGCGAGGCCAGCCGCAACCTTCACGCCTGGGCTCGCAACTATCAGCTGAAAGACGGACAAGGTGACCGCCTCTCCCTACTGAACAACTGGGAAAACACTTACTTCAAATTCGACGAACAACTCCTTTCCGAACTAATGAAAGAGGCCAAACATCTTGGGGTAGATATGTTCCTGCTCGATGACGGCTGGTTTGGCAACAAGCATCCGCGCAACAGCGACAATGCCGGACTAGGCGATTGGGAAGCAATGAAATCCAAACTGCCCGGCGGTATCCCTGCTCTTGTGAAATCCGCTAAAGAAGCCGGAGTGAAGTTCGGCATCTGGATTGAGCCGGAAATGGTCAACCCGAAAAGCGAACTCTTTGAAAAGCACCCCGACTGGGCTATCACCCTGCCGAACCGCAAGACTTATTACTATCGTAACCAACTGGTTCTCGATCTCAGCAACCCGAAAGTGCAGGACTTTGTGTTCGGCGTAGTCGACAACATCCTGACTGAGAATCCGGAAGTTGCCTATTTCAAGTGGGACTGCAACTCACCGATCACCAACGTCTATTCTCCCTACCTGAAAAACAAACAGGGACAACTTTATATCAACCATGTACGCGGCATATACAATGTACTCAAACGTGTGAAAGAGAAATATCCCAATACACCGATGATGCTCTGCTCCGGTGGCGGCGCACGTTGCGACTACGAGGCCCTGAAATATTTCACAGAATTCTGGTGCAGTGACAATACCGACCCGATAGAACGTCTGTTTATCCAATGGGGATTCTCACAAATCTTCCCTTCCAAAGCGATGTCTGCACACGTGACTAGCTGGAACAAGAAGACAAGCGTGAAATTCCGTACCGATGTAGCCAGTATGTGTAAACTGGGCTTCGACCTCGGACTGAAAGAGTTGAATGCGGACGAACTGACTTACTGCCAGAATGCAGTTGCCAACTGGACACGTCTGAAGAAAGTGATTCTGGACGGCGACCAATACAGACTGGTCTCTCCTTATGACGGCAACCACATGTCCGTGATGTACACCGCACCGGATAAGAACAAGGCTGTGCTTTATACTTATGACATTCATCCGCGCTATGCTGAGAAACTGCTTCCGGTGAAACTTCAGGGATTGGATCCGAGTAAGAGGTATAAGGTGAAAGAAATCAACCTGATGCCGAATAAGAAGTCGAATCTGGGCGCTCACGAGAAAACTTATTCCGGCGACTATCTGATGAAAATAGGTATCAACGCCTTCACTACCAATCAGGCTTTCAGCCGTGTGATTGAGCTGACTGCGGAATAAGAGACAACTTCCCATTTCGCAGGCAACCTGTCCTTCTCAAGAGGTCAATCAGGTTGCCTGCGAAAAATTTCTTTAAAAAAGTGAGGAGTAAAACCGACTTCTCCCATTATGGTAATGTCACTGCTTGATAAATAGGGCCAACAATATAAGCAGTAATATTAATTTTAATCCAAAGAACATTACCATGAAAAACTCCGGATATTGTTTAAGCCTCATCTGCCTCTTTATATCGTTGTGTCTATACGGATGTAAAGATAACGCGGAAGAAAGTATAACGGAAATCTTTGAAATCGCGACAGAGGATCTGATACAGAACTTCAGTAAAGATGCAGCAAACGTCAGCATCTCTATCACCACAAACTTAAACGTAGATAATTGGGAAGCGAAGGTTACTGATAAATGGCTCAGGGCCACACAATTCAAAAACAGTCTGAAAATATCAGTAGACGCCAATATCGGTTCGAACAGACGTACCGCCAACGTTAAAGTATCCTCTGCAACTAAACATTATACCATTACAGTCACCCAATATTCCGCCAGTGACATTGTAATCGAAGAAGATATACAGGTAAAACCCTACGCCGGTAAGGCGAGCGAAGAGGAAACGGACCCGGACCGGAGCATCGAGCATTCCTTTGATGATAAATTTATTGCCGACGGCGGAGTACCTTACCACAGTAAATGGGGACAATCGGCCGATTTCCCGGTTATCCTGGAATACTATTTCGAGGGTAATACGGATATTGATTATTTCATCTATCACACTAATTCAGGAAACGGCACATTCGGGAAATTTGACGTATATACGCAGACGAAAGAAAACACGGAATACGTGCATCAGGGAAGCTATGACTTCAATATGCGCAACTCTCCCTCCATTGCCTCACTCAAAACTCCGGTAAAAGCCACCAAAGTAAAGTTTGAGGTTCATAGCGGGAAAAACGGATATGTCAGTTGTGATGAAATGCAGTTCTTCAAAAAGAACAAGAAAAACACTCTCGAAGAACAGTTGCTGACTGTCTTTACAGATATTACCTGTTCCGAAATAAAACCTGATGTCACGCAAGAGCAGATAGAAGCATTACCCGAATTCTTCATACAAACGGCATCGGCTTTAAAAGACGATAGTTATAATAAATGGGAAAAGGAATTCCGGATACGGGAATATTGTCCTTACAGCTCCGCCGACGAATGGGCGGATAAGCTGATGACGAGGAAATACGGAGATCTCGACAATCCTACAGGAATCTATGTGAACGAAGGAGATGAGGTAGTCGTACTGGTAGGAAACACTCACGGGCAAAGTATTTCAATCCAGAATATCGGGGAAGAAACAAGCAAAGGTTATGCACAAACTTCTGTCAACGGTGATATCTATCCCCTGAAGGAAGGAGTCAACAAACTGACAGCCAAGCAAACAGGTATGTTGTTTGTAATGTACAATACGAACATACAAAACCCCGATGCACAACCGATTAAAATCCATATCCCGTTAGGCGGAGGTAAAGTATGCGGATTCTTTTCCTTAAAAGAGCATCAGACCAATGAGAAATACAAGGAGTTAATAGACAAAGCCGACTATAAATATTTCTGTGTCATCGGCAACGCCATCATCCTCTATTTTCATCATAAGCAACTGAAAGCAGCAGTGCCGTATGATATCCTGTCGTCTATCGAACTTTGGGACAATATGATCCAATGGCAACAAGAATTGATGGGCATTGAAGACGTACACCCCAAACAAATGAATAATCATATTTTTGCCATATCTCCCGAAGGCGGATATATGTGGGCTTCGGAAGGCAGGATAGGATTTGTATATACCGTTCTGGGGGATATCCTGCGCAAATCTTATCTTATGGCCTCCAGAAATTCCTGGGGACCGGCACACGAGATCGGTCATGTACATCAAGGTGCCATTAACTGGGCCAGCACAACAGAGTCCTCCAACAATTTATTCTCCAATTACACGATTTATAAGTTCGGTCAGAACTGCTCCCGAGGGACAGAACTGGCTGTACCGGAATATGCGGCTAACGTCAAGAAAGCCACATTGGTATTCAGAAGATGTGTAGAAAATAAAGCCTGGTGCGACTTTGGAACCGACTATCAGGGAGAGGACCCGGAAATGCATGCACGCATGAACTGGCAATTATGGAATTACTATCATCGCTGCGGATATAATCCCCAATTCTTCCCTACTCTTTTCAAATTGATGCGCGAAAACCGTGTATCAACCCAAGACCCGGGAGAAAATCAAATGATGTATGCCAGAATGGCTTGCCGGGCTGCTAACGAGAACCTGACAGATTTCTTTGAAAGGTGGGGGTTCTTTGTCCCGATCTCTATGAAGGTCAACCAATACGGTACGTACAATTACATTGTCACGGACGCCATGATTAAGGAAACGAAAGAATTTATGAAGCAGTTTCCGGCTCCCAAACACGCTTTCTACTATCTGGAAGACAGAAAGAAAGGTGACCCCGGACTCGATACGACTCCACCGGATGTCGGTTACTTCACTCAATTTGCAGAGGACATGAAAATCACCAAGCAAATTACTTATACTATATCCGGACATCAGGTGAATGTTCAAAACGGAGAACAGGCAGTAGCTTTTGAAATAAAAGAGAATGATAACCTGAAATATTTCGGTACTTCTTTTCAGTTTGAAGTTCCCAATACTATTTCACCGGATCATGTCAAATTATACGCTGTACAAGCGGACGGTGTACGAATCGAAATGACTCGTAAATAAAATCAATGATTAGTATGGCCCTATTAATCAACAGTATATATTTATAATCAATAACAATCTAAAAAAAACACCATGAGAAAAGTCTTACTATTCGTGTGCCTGTTAATGGCAGGAATGACAGTCAACGTAAACGCTGCAAAACAAAAAGCCAAGCACGTCATCTTAATCGGTATGGACGGTTGGGGGGCTTACAGTGTCCCTAAAGCGGATATCCCGGCTATCAAAAGTCTGATGACCAACGGATGTTACACACTTCATAGCCGGAGCGTACTCCCTTCTTCGAGTGCTATCAACTGGGCTTCCATGTTTATGGGAGTGGGAACAGAGTTACATGGATACACCACCTGGGGCTCGAAAACTCCGGAGATCCCTTCACGTGAGGTCAACGAACGGGGGATCGCTCCTACCATTTTTTCTGTCTTGCGCGAACAGCGTCCTAAAGCCGAAATCGGTTGTTTGTATGAATGGCCCGGAATCAAATACCTGGTAGATACGTTAGCCATGAGTTACCAATATCAGACTCCGGGATACGCCAAAGCTCCCACTGCCTTATGTGAAGCAGCAGAGAAGTATATTATTGAAAAGAAACCGGAACTGCTGGCTATCTGCTTCGAAGAACCCGACCACACCGGACATACCAAAGGGCATGACACTCCGGCCTACTATCAGATGTTGAAAGAACTGGATGGATATGTGGAACGTATCCTGCAAGCTATTAAAAAAGCCGGTATATGGGATGACACCATTATTATTATGACGGCCGACCACGGTGGTATCGAAACCGGGCATGGCGGCAAGACACTGAGGGAAATGGAGATTCCATTTATTATTTCCGGCAAGAATGTCCGCAAAGGCATGGAAATCAAAGAAAGTATGATGCAATATGACACTGCGGCAATGATTGCCTATATACTAGGGCTGAAGCAGCCTCAATCTTGGATTGGACGTCCAGTAAAGACGGTTTTCAAATAAGACCATTACTATAATAGTTACTTATATTACAAAAAGAATATGGATACTGCAAATCACACAAGGCGGAGAAAGTCCGGCCATGTTTTCTTGCAGTATCCATATCACATAAATATCCGTTCAAACTAGTCTTCTTTTTATAGTAAACAGAAATCATCATTAGCTCTCCGATATAATTTAATTTATTTTTTATACTTTTGCCACATGTTGCTACAAAATACAACAGTTGTTAATCATTCTAGTACAATTATAACAAAGTACACAGAGTACACGTGTATGAAGGAGAGTAAAATGCATTATCAAACTAAAGAGGATGCGGAATTATGGGTTCTGCTAATCAAAGGAGACAAGCTGGCTTTAGAAATAATGTACCGGCGTTACTTTCCGCACCTGTTGAATTATGGACATACAATCTCCACAAACGAAGAATTAATAAAAGATTGTATTCAGGATCTCTTTGTCAACGTATTCAACAACTCTAAATTCCGCCCCATAGACCATGTCAAATCTTACTTATATACAGCCCTTAGAAACAATCTCGTATATAAGATGTCCTCGATGAAAGAGACGTACCAGTTAGAAAATGCAGAGTTTGAGATTCCATTGACAGATGATGAACTGGAAGGACTCTTTGCACACGACGATACTTATCTGGAAAGAAGCAAATTGCTAAAGGAGGCCTACCGGAAATTATCCGCCAATCAGCGTCATGCCGTTTATTTGTACTATATCAAAGAACTTACATGGGAGGAAGTTGCCGAAATACTAGGTATTACAGTGCACTCATCCATGAACCTGATAGGGAGAGCTATTGTCAAATTACGACGTTTATTTGAAAATAAATAATTTTTTTCCATAAAAGTGAGGAGTAAATTCGTTTTTCCCATTATAATAACAGAACAGTCGAATGATGAAAGAAGAAAAAGGAAATATTGAACAAATGAGCGAACGGTTGTTCCACTACCTTCGAAAGAGAGAAAGTTCCGCTTCCCAAGAAGCAGAAGACGAGGTATGGAGCAAAATCAGTGAGCAAATAGACAAGAAGAAGCATATTCCCGTCTATCGCTGGCTTATACCGGTGACAGCTGTTGCTGCTGCTTCTCTCCTGTTTGTATTCTGGCTGAATAATCAAGCTTATGATACGATTCATTCGGCAGATGTTCAAGAGTTTGTATCTGCTGCAAATACTCCGGAGAAACATATTGAGCTGATTACGGCTACCGGAACAAAGATAAAAGTAGATGAAAAAGCTACCGTGGCTTATGCACAAGACGGTTCTTTATTAATCGACGAGAAGAAAATCGCGACCCGACAGAGTACCGGGGAAGGAGAAGAAGAACATCCCATGAACCAGATTATTGTACCAATGGGGAAACATATCAAATTACAATTGTCTGATGGCTCTCAACTGGATATTAATTCCGGAACGAAGGTTGTTTATCCCCAAAAGTTCAAAAAGGAATACCGGGAAATATTCGTCGAAGGAGAAATATTCATAGATGTGACTCATAAGGAAAGTAACATCCCCTTTATAGTAAAGACATCGCTCTTTACTGTAAATGTGCTGGGTACTGCCTTCAACGTAAAAGCTTATAAAGAAGATACTAAAGCCGAAGTCGTATTAGTACGGGGAAAGGTGGAGGTAAAAGACAAAAAGGAACAGAATTATACGCTGATGCCTAATGAGCTGATTGCTCTGAATGAAGGAACATATACTGACAAGAAAAAAGTCAATGCGCTCGATTATATCAGCTGGATTGACGGCATTCTGACATTGAATAATCAGGCACTAAGTATAGTATTAGAGCAGTTACACCGCTATTACGGAAAAGAAATTATTTATGATACAGGTATAGAAACAATGCCGATGCACGGGAAACTTGATTTGAATGAAGGGTTACAGAAAGTATTGTCAACTATTGCCATAACGGCACCTGTTACCATAGAAGAAAAGAATAATATATATTATGTCCACATGAGAAAAGAAAACTAATTATTAATCTTAAAAACATCGAATATGCCTATGATATGAAAACACACGAAAAATCCGAATAATATTCGTAGTATTATTCGGATTAGCTAAAAACATTACCTATCAACATTAAGTAGCGTTCTTAAAATTACAAAATTATGGAAAACTGTAAATTTACTACAAGCAGGAGTGTTAAAAGATACAAATTCCTGTTTGTATTGGCAATTCTTTTATCATCTTTCTTATCTGTCTATGCAGAAGACGTCTCTAACTATGTAGAGGAAAAAACATTCACATTCAGTTTCGAGAATGTACCTCTAAAACAAGTACTGAGCCATATTGAGAAAAATAGCGAATTTATCTTCGTCTATTACGGAGAAACCATTAATCCCAACCGCAAGGTATCTATTAAAGTAACGAACCAACCAATTCGTCCGGTACTCGACAAACTATTTAAAGGTATGTCGGTAGAATATACAATAGACAACAGGCAGATTACACTCAAAAAAGTAGCTCAAAAGAAAGTTCAACCGCAAAGTTCTAAAAGAAAAACAATACAAGGATTTGTATTGGATAAGGACGAGCAACCGATCACCGGGGCAACTATTAAAATTAAAGACAGCACGACAGGTGCTCTGACGGACATTGAAGGTTTCTACAAACTTGAACTTGAGGAAGAAAATCCGGTCCTGATAGTCTCATTTATGGGATATATCACCCAAGAAGTGAAAGTCGGAAAGAAGAGTATACTCAACATCCAACTGGAAGAAGACACTAAGGCATTGGATGAGGTTGTAGTCACAGCCTTTGGTATCGGGCAGAAAAAGGAAAGTCTTGTCGGAGCTATCCAACAGATACGCCCGGAACAGCTAAGAGTGCCTTCCTCACGTTTATCTTCTTCTTTTGCGGGACGTTTATCAGGAGTTATCGCCGTACAACGAAGTGGCGAACCGGGAGCAGACGGCGCCAGTTTCTGGATTCGTGGTGCTTCTACATTCAGTGGCGCAACTGATCCTCTCATCATCCTGGACGGTGTGGAAATTGACGCAACCCAACTGAACAATCTCGATCCTGAAGTAATTGAAAGCTTCTCAATACTAAAAGATGCAACGGCAACAGCACTCTATGGAACAAGAGGAGCTAACGGAGTGATGGTAGTCACGACAAAGAATGGGGAAAATCTGAAAAAGCCGATCATTAACTTTAGAGTGGAAGGGGCTATATCACAGTTGACAAATGTTCCTAAAATGGTAGACGGTATCACTTATATGAGATTATACAATGAGGCACAGACACGTACTCCCGAGACTACCGATATCTATTCGGACGAAAAGATTAATGCTACAATAGACGGTGTCAATCCTTATATGTATCCCAACATCGACTGGTACAACGAGATGTTCAAGAAAAACACTTTTGCCGAACGGTTCAACTTTAATATCCGTGGCGGAAGCAGCCGGGTAGATTATTTTATGAGTGCAAGTGTCAAGCACAGCGACGGTAATCTTAAATCACTCAGTAAAGACTTCTACTCCTTCAACAACAATATCAATGTCTACAACTATGATTTTGTCAATAATCTGAATATCAAGGCAACCAATACAACTAAAATATCGCTAGGACTAAATGTGTCGGTACGAGACTGGAGCGGGCCTTATAGTAGTGCCGGAAGCGTATTCTCAAGTGCACTCAATGCAAATCCGGTAGACTTTCCGATCCGTTTCCCCGGCCAGGAAGATGACACTCACATCCGTTGGGGAGGAAGATCTGGTGCTCCGAACGGAAGTTATGTCAATCCTGTCGCCGATTTTGTATCCGGTTACAGTTCCACGTACTCTACAAGTGTAACAGCCAACCTGCGTTTTAATCAGGACTTGAAGATGATTATGAAAGGACTGAAACTGAATGCTATTGTTTCATATTACAACTATTCATATTCTAAAGTGTATCGTTATTGCAACGTCAACCAATATGAGACTTCCATGTATAATCCACAAGAAGATACATACGACTTAAACATCATCGGCAACGAACAAAGTACCGAGCTTAAAACCGGAGGTTCCAATAGCGGTAACCGTAGATTATATCTACAAGCCAGCCTGGATTATAACAGAACATTCAATGACGTGCACAAAGTCAATGTCATGTTCCTATATAATCAAGAACAGAATGACGTTAACAACCCTTCGGACTTGCTGACATCCTTACCTAGAAGGAAACAAGGTATAGCAGGACGTTTATCTTACGGATTTGCCGGCAGATACTTAGCCGAGTTCAACTTTGGCTACAATGGTTCTGAAAACTTCCCGAAGAATAAAAAGTTCGGTTTCTTCCCTTCAGTAGCAATCGGATACAATCTGTCTGAAGAGAAATTTTGGGAACCGCTCAGAAACATCATCCCGCAATTTAAAATAAGAGCATCGTGGGGGCTTGTCGGTAATGACCAGACAGGAGCCGGACGTTTTACGTTCCTTGAGAACCTTACTAACTCCGGAGCCGGATTCACAACCGGGACCGGTAACCAGACACACACCAACTCCGGTCCTGTATGGAAAAGATATGCCAATCCGAACCTGACATGGGAGGTTGGTGAGAAATGGAATGCTGGTATTGATGTGAGAATATTGAAAGGATTCAGTTTCTCTGCCGACATTTTCAAAGAAGTGAGAAAGGAAATCTTTATGGATCGTGGAACAATTCCGACACTCATGGGACTTGGTAATGTTACAGTTCAAGGAAATCTCGGAAAGATGCGTAACTGGGGAATAGATACCAGTATAGACTACAACAACCAGATTAACAAAGACTTGTTTGTCTCTTTCAAGGGAACGTTCACCTTTGCTCATAATAAAATACTTGAAATGGATGAGCCGGAATTCAGTTTATATCCTAACCGTCTGAAAGTCGGCCATTCACTCAATACAATCTTCGGATATGTAGCGGACGGATTATTTACCGACGAAAATATGATTAACAATAGTTTGCCGCAACAATTTGCCAATCTGCCGTTAATGCCCGGTGATATTAAGTACAAAGATATTCCGAATGCATTAGGAGGTACGGACAATGCAATCAATGAATATGACAAAGTTGCCTTAGGTTATCCCAGTGTACCGGAAATTGTATATGGTTTCGGCCCTTCCATTAAATACAAGAATCTGGACTTCTCTTTATTCTTTCAGGGAACCGGACGCGTATCATTAATGATGAGCGGATTCCATCCTTTCACCAACGATAACAATACCGCCAAAAGAGGCATATTAGATTACGTAGCAGATGGATGCTGGACAACAGATAATCCTAATCCCAATGCGTCATACCCCAGACTCACGACGGCATATAACACAAATAATAACCAGAATTCAACATTCTGGCTGAGAAACGCCGCTTTTTTAAAGCTCAAGAATGCGGAAATAGGATATAATTTCAAGAATATGAGAATTTATGTCAGCGGCAACAACCTGCTAACATTCTCTAAATTCAAATTATGGGATCCAGAAATGGGAGGTGGCTCCGGTATGTCCTATCCTACTCAAAGAACATTTAATGTTGGTTTTCAGATGACTATTAACTGATAAATATATAATAAAATATGAAACTGAGATATATTTACATCATTGTATTATGCATCTTAACAAGCGGATGCAATTATCTGGATATAATGCCGGATGAACGTGCCAAACTGGAAGACTCTTACAACACTCCGTCCAAAACCGAAGGGTTTCTCTACTCGTGTTATACTTATATGCCGATGAACCGCAGTTCTCAAGATTCACAGCCGTACCAAAGCTGGTACCCGACAGCATTACTGACCGGAGGAGAAGTAACTACTTATTATAAAGCTAACGAACCGGAACAGTTGTTCACAATGGGACTTTATAACCCGACTAACAATTCAATCGTTTCCGACCGTTGGTGGCCGACATGGAAAGGAGTCCGCCAATGCTATGAATTTCTGGATATTCTGGATAAAGCCCAAGTTTATACTGAAGCCGATCGGGAGATATATAGAGCAGAAGCTAAGTTTCTAATTGCTTATTATCATTTCTGTTCTTTGCAGGCATTCGGTCCCACTCTCATCATCAGGAAGAAATATGATTTGGACACCAAATTATCTGAATTACCGGCACGAAGTTCTTACGATGAAGTAGTAGCTTTTATTGATCAAATGCTTGATGAAGCAATGCCGGGGCTGGTTGAAGCTCATAATCCGATGTATTTCGGACGGGCAACCAAACATGTTGCACGCGCTCTCCGCTCCCGTGTACACTTATACGCCGCCTCACCTTTATTCAACGGAAACAGTGAGTTTTACAGTAATTTCGTTGACGAAAATGGGAAACATCTAATTTCACAGACATACGACGTCAAGAAATGGGAGAAGTGTGCGGAAGTGACATTGGATGCTATTCAGAATGCGGAAAAAGCAGGCTACAAACTATACGGAGATGTTGAAGCCGGAGCTCCAACCCAAGAAAAACCGGGATTCACAGACCAGACCGAAAGCGGAAAAGCTCAGCGCAGAGTCAGATATTGTACGATTGACAACCAGAACCTATGTGAAATCATCTGGGGAGATAACCGAAGCGAATCAACATACGGTGTACAAATTCGTTCGTCAGTCAGACAGACAAAACAGATCCCGTACACGCAGACTAACTCTACTGCACCTACCTTGCAGATGGTCGAACTCTTTTATACAGAGCATGGATTACCTATCGATAAAGACAAGACCTATGACTATCCTAACCGTTATCAAATAGCTTATCTACCTGCAAACTTTGACGGGAATAATTATGAAGACAGACCGAATGACCGCTCTATCAAACTACATTTTAACCGTGAGCCACGTTTCTATTCATGGATAGGATTCCATAACGGTAACTACGAAATAGCACGATATAATGCAGAAGCACTTCCTTTGAACAAATCTTATGTACCCGGCGGATTAAGAATGTTGTTCAATGGAGCACATGGTTTCAAAAAAGATATGACGGTGCACTATTCGGTAACAGGATATCTTAACAAGAAATTCACACATCCCGGATTCACTAATGCCATTATCAAATATCCATTCCCCACATTCCGGCTGGCGGAACTGTACTTGAATTATGCCGAAGCCTTGATCGAGATTGGGGGAAGCAATAATCTCAAGATCGCTAAAGAATATATGGATAAAGTAAGGAAACGCGCAGGCATCCCGGGAGTAGATGAGTCTATTCAGAAATATGCAAATGATGAATGGAAAGGAAAAGAAAATGAACAGGAAACTTTACGCCAATTTGTCCGCCAGGAACGACAAATAGAATTCTATCTGGAAGGACAACGTTTTTGGGATTTGAGACGTTGGAAAATAGCGGAAAAACTGGATGAACCTTTCTTGTGCTGGAATATTGAAGGAGCCAGTGTAGAGGAATTCTTTAAAGCTCCACAACCCAACATGACATTAACGAATCATTTCTATAAATCACAATATCTGTTGCCAATCAGTGCCAGTGAACTGGAAAAGACTCCGCAAATCATTCAAAATCCATTCTATTAATATTCACCATGAAGAACAATCAACTTATGATTGGACTTGCTCTATTAGCTCCACTCTCTTCCTTTGCGGAAGAGAATGGAGCTAATAAGAAAAAGCCCAATATTATCTATATTCTTGCAGATGATCTGGGTATATCGGAATTAGGTTGTTATGGCCAGCAGTTAATTGAAACTCCTAATATCGACCGGTTATCACAAGAAGGAATGACATTCAGCAACCATTACTCCGGGACAGCAGTGTCAGCTCCATCGCGCTGTGTCCTCTTTACCGGATTACATACCGGGCACGCCTATATACGGGGGAATGACGAAATGGCTTCACGTGGAAATGTTTGGAATCATAAAGCTGTATTAGCTGATTCGACCCTGGAAGGCCAACGCCCCGTTCCGGCAGAAACGGTAATGATTCCGGCAGTCATGAAGCAAGCCGGCTACACAACGGCCTGTATCGGAAAATGGGGATTGGGGTATCCCGGTTCTGCCAGTACCCCAAACAAAATGGGATTTGACTTTTTCTACGGATATAATTGCCAAAGAGAAGCTCATACCTACTACCCTCCATTTCTATATAGAAACGAACATCGGGAATATCTGAATAATCCATTGGTAGTCCCCCACACCAAACTGGATAAAGGTGCAGACCCATACGAAGAAAAAAGCTATGCGAAATATACTCTCAATGAGTATGCACCGGACCTGATGTACAAAGAAATACTCAACTTTATCGACCTTACTAAAGATAACCCTTTCGTCTTATTCTGGACGACGCCCCTTCCCCATGTTCCCTTACAAGCACCGGAAAAATGGGTAAAGCATTATGTGAACAAGTTTGGAGATGAAAAACCATACACAGGCAATAAAGATTATTTTCCCTGCCGTTATCCTCGCGCAACCTATGCTGCCATGATCAGCTACTGGGATGAACAGATCGGGGGACTTATTAATAAACTTAAAGAACTGGGAATCTATGACAATACCATCATCATTTTTACCAGTGACAACGGGCCGACTTTCAATGGCGGAAGCGATTCTTTCTTTTTCGATAGTGCTAAACCATTCAAAAGTGAATGGGGCTGGGGCAAAGCATCGCTCCGCGAAGGAGGCATTCGTGTTCCGATGATTGCCAGTTGGCCTAAAAAGATAAAAGCCGGTAGTAAAAGTGATCTCATCTGTGCCTTTTGGGACATTATGCCTACTTTCTGTGAGATTGCAAAAGTAGAATGCCCGACTACGGACGGAATCAGCTTTTTGCCGGAATTACTAGGCAAAAAACAGAATAAACATGATTTCTTATATTGGGAATTTCCCGATAGCGGAGGCCAAAAAGCTGTCCGAATGGGCAAATGGAAGGGTATTGTATTGAATATTTTTAAAGGAAACAGGAAAATTCAATTATATGATCTGGATTCTGATCCCAGAGAACAGACAGATGTTGCCAGATACCACCCGGAAATCGTGAAAAGAATGGAGGATATTATGAAGCAGGAGCATATCGAACCGGAACTAGCTTCATTCAAAATGCCTCATTAGAGCCTTAAATAAATCATTATTCATTCTGCTTATTCGGAATGAATAATGATTTATAGTTTCAATGCCACCTATCTCAGTCATCCTCAATCTTTACGGCTGTACCGTTAGCAGTCACCATTAGCATACTGCCACTACCTCCTACTGTCTCGTAATCCAAATCAACACCTATCACGGCATTTGCTCCTAACTGAGCAGCTTGTGCCTGCATTTCCTGCAAAGCGGTATCTTTAGCTTTGCGCAATACTTCTTCGTACGCTCCGGAACGCCCTCCTACAATATCGCGGATACTTGCAAACAAGTCACGAAACACATTGGCACCTATGATTGTTTCTCCGGAAACGATTCCATAATATTTCACTATTCGTTTTCCCTCAATAATGGGAGTTGTTGTTATTAACATTGTCTTTTCTCTTTAAGTTATTTGCAATTCTATATATTAGACGTAAGCCGTCCTAAAAAAGTTGCAGCTATACCGTAATTTATTTACGATATAGCTGCCATTAATGTTAAAGAGAGAGAATTTATAATATAAGCATGGTCTCACGACCCTCCAGATATTCCATGAATATTTGTTTCTTTACTCATTAGACGCAAGAAAACTCAAATCACTGCACTTTGGGTATTCTTTTTTTAGTTAAAGAATAAAAAAATCGCTATTCCACAGAAATAGCGATTCATATCTTTAAAACATCTTGCTGACACGTTCAATCCCGGCCACCAATATATCAATTTCCGATTTCGTATTGTACATGGCAAACGAAGCCCGCACTGTCCCCTCTATGCCAAGGCGTTGCATCAAAGGTTGGGCACAATGATGTCCTGTACGGACGGCAATACCTAAGCGGTCGAGTAAAGTTCCGAGATCGAAATGATGAATGTCACCGACAAGGAAGGATATCACCGCTCCACGGTCAGCAGCTTCACCGAATATACGCATAGTAGGAATTTCTTTCAGACGTTGCAGAGCATAAGTTGTCAGTTCATGCTCATGGGCGGCTATTTGCTCCAGACCGATACCATTCACATAATCGAGTGCTTTCGCCAGTCCGGTAGTTCCGATATAGTCAGGTGTACCGGCTTCAAACTTGAAAGGAAGTTCATTGAAAGTCGTTTTTTCAAAAGAGACATGCTGAATCATCTCTCCTCCTCCCTGGTAAGGCGGAAGGCGGTCCAGCCATTCTTCCTTTCCATAAAGTACACCGACACCTGTCGGACCATATATTTTATGAGCGGAGAACACGAGAAAATCGGCATCCAAATCCTGTACGTCCACTTTCATGTGAGGGATAGACTGAGCTGCATCAATCAGACAGGGTACACCGTGGGCATGTGCTGTTGCAATCATTTCCTTCACCGGATTCACCGTACCCAATACGTTCGACACATGCACCACACTGACAATCTTCGTGCGTTCGGAGAATAATTTTTCGTATTCGTCCAACAACAGTTCGCCTTTGTCGTTCATCGGAATCACTTTGATTGCAATACCTTTACGAGCAGCCAGAAGTTGCCAGGGGACAATATTACTATGATGTTCCATTACAGAAAGGATCACCTCATCCCCTTCTTGCATAAACTCGTCACCAAAACTGGAAACAAGCAAGTTTATGCTTTCCGTTGTTCCCCGTGTGAACACCACTTCACTCGTGCTGCGGGCATTGATAAACTGACGTACCGTTTCACGAGATGCCTCGTGCAGTTCCGTAGCCTGCTGTGAAAGATAATGCACTCCGCGATGCACATTTGCATTGACGGAATAATACTCATCTACCAATGCATCAACCACCAGACGGGGTTTCTGAGTCGTCGCACCGTTATCGAAATAAACCAATGGCTTACCGTAAACCGTACGGCTCAATATCGGGAAATCCTCACGTATCTTTTGAATATCCATGTTTATTCGCTATTACTCATTTACAAATCGCACAACCCTGACATCTGTTCAACTCACCACGGAAACGTTTCTCAACCAACAGATGCAAGCGATCTTTCAGCGCATCCAGACGAATGGTATCAATCACTTCGTTGACAAACGCAAACATCAGAAGCAGACGAGCTTCTTTCTCGTTGATTCCACGGGAACGCATATAAAACAATGCATTCTCATCAAGCTGTCCCACCGTTGCTCCATGCGAACATTTCACATCGTCCGCATAAATCTCCAACTGCGGCTGCGTGTACATTCTAGCATCACGTGTAGCGCAAAGATTACGGTTTGTCTGTTGAGAATTTGTATGTTGGGCGTCAGGACGTACCAGCACTAATCCGGCAAATGCACCTATCGACTGATCATCGAGTACATATTTGAATAATTCATTACTTGTACAATTCGGAACCGCGTGATCAATACTTGTATTATTATCTATATGCTGGTTCTTATCAGCAATCGCCATTCCGCAAAGATTAATTTCAGCACCTTCTCCTGCCAGCAATACCTCCGTAGTATTACGGGTAGTGCCATTATGCAAAGTCATACCATTCAGCAAAACGTTACTGTTTGCTTCCTGCTTTACATACAAATTACTAATACGGACAGTACTTGTATGTGTTTCTTCCAACTCATACAAATCAAACACCGTATTCTCTCCTGCAAAGACTTCTATTACCTGTGTTGCAAGGAAGTTCACATTATCCATAGCATGATCACAAATCAGCAGACGGGCTTGTGCACCATCTTCCAGAATAATCAACACACGGCGGTTCACCATGAAATTGACATCTGCACGAAGAATATTCACCAACTGGATAGGTTTTTCCACTACTACATTCTTCGGCACATAGAAAATTACGCCATCTTGCGCAAAAGTCGTATTAAAGGCGGTCACACCATCTTTTGAAGTATCCGCCAGTTTGCCGTAATACTTCTTCACCAATTCGGGATGTTGCCTGGCCACCTCTTTCAAGCTGCCAAATATCACGCCTTCCGGCAAATGACTTTTGGGAAGGGCCTTGTCATAGAAAGCGTCATTCACCACAAAATACAGGGCAGTGCTCATATTCGGCACATCGCACTTGAACACTTCATACGGATTGACCGGAATAGCCAGGCGATTCAGGTTCAAACCAAAGTCCGGTTCAAAATACTTGCTTACATCCGTATATTTGTACTTCTCCATTTTGCGGGTCGGGAATCCGACTCGCTCAAAATCGGCAAAGGCAGCAGCACGAGGCGCATTCAGCACTTCAGCGCTATGTTTGCAGATCATAGCTTCCGTCTGCGAGAAGAGTTCTATATATTGTTGTTCCGCATTCATCGTCATTCTCCTACTTCTTTCTTTATCCAATCATATCCTTTTTCTTCCAGTTCAAGAGCAAGTTCCGGTCCGGCAGTTTTCACGATACGACCTTTATAAAGAACATGCACGATATCCGGTTTGATATAATCAAGCAGACGTTGATAGTGAGTGATAACAATTGTGCTTGTTTCGGGAGTTTTCAATTTGTTCACTCCTTCCGCAACGATACGAAGAGCATCGATATCCAGACCGGAGTCCGTCTCGTCAAGAATGCTTAAACGTGGTTCCAACATCGCCATTTGGAAAATCTCGTTCCGTTTCTTTTCACCACCGGAGAAACCTTCGTTTACCGAACGGTTAGCCAATTTGTTATCCAATTCAACCACCGCACGTTTCTCACGCATCAGTTTCAGGAACTCGCTGGCAGTCAGCGCAGGCAGACCTTTGTATTTGCGTTGTTCGTTTACGGCAGCACGCATAAAGTTTACCATACTCACTCCCGGAATCTCCACCGGATACTGGAAACTAAGGAAAATACCTTCATGGCTACGATCTTCCGGACTCAACTCCAACAGATTCTTTCCATAAAAAGTGATTGAACCTTTCGTTACCTCAAAAGCCGGATTCCCCACCAGTACCGACGACAAAGTACTCTTACCGGAACCATTCGGTCCCATAATTGCATGTACTTCGCCCGGTTTCACCGTCAGGTTAATGCCTTTCAATATCTCTTTGCCATTAATGCTGGCATGCAGGTCTTTTATTTCTAACATAATCACTTTTATTTTTTATCCTACACTTCCTTCCAAGGAAATAGTAAGCAACTTCTGTGCTTCTACCGCAAATTCCATTGGAAGTTTATTCAATACTTCTTTCGCATATCCGTTCACAATCAGTCCGATAGCGTCCTCTGTCGGAATACCGCGCTGGTTGCAATAGAAAATCTGGTCTTCACTGATCTTGCTTGTCGTAGCCTCATGTTCCACTACCGCTGTCTCATTATGAATATCCATATATGGGAAAGTATGTGCACCGCACTTATCTCCCAACAACAAAGAGTCACACTGGCTGTAATTACGAGCGTTATCCGCTTTCTCCGCTACACGGACCAGTCCGCGATACGAATTCTCGCTGTGACCGGCAGAAATACCTTTGCTGACAATTGTACTACGTGTATTCTTACCGAGATGAATCATCTTCGTACCCGTATCCGCCTGCTGGTAGTTATTAGTCACAGCCACAGAATAAAATTCTGCTGTCGAATTATCACCTGTCAGGATACAGGAAGGATATTTCCAGGTAATCGCCGAACCGGTTTCCACTTGTGTCCAGGAAAGTTTGCTATCCACTCCTTTGCAGTTACCTCGCTTCGTCACAAAATTGTATACACCGCCTTTACCTTCGGCATCTCCCGGATACCAATTCTGAACCGTACTGTATTTCACTTCTGCACGGTCATGCACGATAATCTCTACAATAGCAGCGTGCAGTTGATTCTCATCCCGCATCGGAGCCGTACATCCTTCCAGATAAGATACATACGAATCATCATCCGCCACAATCAGCGTACGTTCAAATTGTCCCGTGTTACGGGCATTGATACGGAAATAAGTAGAAAGCTCCATAGGACAACGCACCCCCTTCGGAATATACACAAAAGAACCGTCGGAGAATACAGCTGAGTTCAATGCGGCAAAGAAATTATCACGGTAACCGACTACCGAACCAAGGTACTTCTTCACCAAGTCCGGATGTTCACGCACCGCTTCGCTGAACGAACAGAAAATAATTCCTTTTTCCATTAATGTTTCCTTGAAGGTAGTCTTTACTGAAACCGAGTCCATTACGGCATCAACCGCCATTCCACTCAAGGCCATTTGTTCTTCCAAAGGAATTCCCAACTTATTGAAGGTCTTTATTAGTTCAGGATCAACCTCATCCATGCTCTTCGGCCCTTCCTTTTTCTTAGTAGGATCAGCATAGTAAGAAATAGCCTGATAATCAATCTCCGGAATACGGAGATGTGCCCATGTGGGCATTTCCAGCGTCAGCCAGTGGCGGTACGCTTTCAATCGGAACTCCAGCAACCACTCCGGTTCGTCCTTTTTCGATGAAATCAAACGAATCACATCCTCATTAAGTCCACGCTCAATGATGTCTGTATGCACCTCCGTGGTGAAGCCATATTTGTACTTCTCCTGCGTTAGTTCCTTTACATATTTATTGGGTTCTTCTTGTTGCATCTTTATTCTCTAATATATATTGTTGCGTCATACTCTTAGCAGCAGGGAAAAAGATTCCCGCAAACGTTTCTATCGGATAATATAACAAAGATTCGCTCTTTTTTGTTGCACTAATTAACTTATTATCGCCATCCATAAACTCTATCAGACAAATCACCAGACTTGTTAACAATAGAAATTTAAGTGCTCCCAGCACACAACCGAGCCAACGGTTCAACCAATCCAGCGAAACCGCTTTCATTGCCTTTGTCAGCAACGAAGCCACCAATAAGAATATCAGTGGAACGGCTATCCAGATGATAATAAAAGCCAATACCTGTGCAACAGTCATCGAATCAGTCACCGTTGGACAAAGCTTTTCCGCTAAAGTGGTATACAAAGCCTTCGCCGCCAGCAAACCGACTATTAATCCCAGTATAGAAGCCAACTGACGAATAAAGCCTTTCATAAAGCCTACTATTGCGCCTGCACCTATTATAATAAGGATAATAATATCAATCGTTGCCATATTTCTCTATAAAAAGAAAAAAGAGGCACGGAGTTATAATTCACTCTGTGCCTCCGTTTATTCTTAATTCAGTACAAATTATAATGTCTGTTTCACTTCTATTTCTTCGAATGCCTCGATCATATCGCCTACCTTCATGTCGTTGCAGTTCACTAAGCTGATACCACACTCAAAGTTTGTACCTACTTCCTTCACATCGTCCTTGAAGCGTTTCAGCGCATTGATATTCCCGGTAAAGATTACGATACCGTCGCGAATCAAACGAGCCTTGTCGCTTCGTTTCACCTTTCCGGTTTTCACCATTGCACCGGCTACCAAACCTACTTTCGTGATATTGAACACCTCGCGGATTTCGATAGTAGCAGTCACCTGCTCCTTCACTTCCGGCGCCAACATACCTTCCATAGCAGACTTCACCTCTTCAATTGCATCGTAGATGACAGAGTACTTACGGATATCGACACCTTCCTGTTCAGCCATCTTAGCGGCAGCACCTGAAGGACGTACCTGGAATCCCACGATAATCGCATCCGAAGCAGCGGCCAGAGAAACATCCGATTCGGAAATTGCTCCCACACCCTTATGGATGACATTTACCTGAATTTGTTCCGTAGACAACTTGATCAACGAGTCGCTCAATGCTTCCACAGAACCATCCACGTCACCCTTAACGATAATATTCAATTCCTGGAAGTTACCCAAAGCAATACGACGACCCAATTCATCCAAAGTAAGAATCTTCTGCGTACGCAAGCCTTGTTCACGAGCCAACTGTTCACGTTTGTTGGTGATTTCACGAGCTTCCTGGTCGCTTTCTACCACATGGAAAGTGTCACCGGCAGCAGGAGCACCGTTCAATCCCAGAATCAATGCCGGTTCAGCAGGACCCGCTTCTTTGATACGTTGATTACGTTCATTGAACATAGCCTTCACACGACCATAGCTAGTTCCGGCCAATACGATATCTCCGACTTTCAGAGTACCGTTAGATACCAATACCGTAGCTACATAACCACGTCCCTTGTCAAGTGAAGACTCGATAATAGATCCCGTAGCGTTACGGTTCGGGTTTGCCTTCAAGTCGAGCATTTCGGCTTCCAGCAATACCTTTTCCAACAAATCTTCCACTCCCATACCTTTCTTGGCAGAGATATCTTGTGACTGATACTTACCACCCCATTCTTCAACAAGGTAATTCATAGCAGCCAATTCTTCTTTAATCTTATCCGGATTTGCAGTCGGTTTATCCACCTTATTGATAGCAAACACAATAGGTACACCCGCCGCCATTGCATGGTTGATGGCCTCCTTTGTCTGCGGCATCACGTTATCATCCGCCGCTACAATAATAATCGCAATATCCGTTACTTTCGCACCACGGGCACGCATAGCGGTAAACGCCTCATGTCCCGGAGTATCAAGGAATGTAATACGGCGACCGTCTTCCAACTTCACATTGTATGCACCGATATGTTGTGTGATACCTCCGGCTTCACCGGCAATCACATTCGCCTTACGGATATAGTCAAGCAATGAAGTCTTACCATGGTCAACATGTCCCATTACAGTAACAATCGGAGCACGCGGCTGCAAATCTTCCGGAGCATCTTCTTCTTCCACGATAGCCTGTGCCACTTCCGCACTTACATATTCGGTCTTGAAACCAAATTCTTCGGCCACCAGAAAACCATGATGCCAATACTCATACAAGTAGCAATAACCTGGTTGACAGAAACGTCCATCATTGTAGCTAATTCATTAGCTGTAACAAATTCGGTCAGCTTCAATACTTTGCTGTCTGCCATTTCCTGATCTTCCAGTTCCTGCATACGGTTGGAAGCCATTTCACGTTTCTCCTTACGGTATTTGGAAGTCTTGTTCTTACCTTTAGTGGTCAGACGAGCCAAGGTTTCTTTTACCTGTTTTGCTACATCTTCTTCACTTACTTCCTGTTTGATAACCGGCTTTTTGAAACGATCCTTGTTATTGTTTCTTCTATTATTGTTGTTATTGTTACCTTGGTTATTACCACCATTATTATTACCGCCTTTGCCTTGCACATTCGGTCTCGGAGCTGCAAAGTTGGAAGTTGCAACGTTATTCACATCCACCTTCTCTTTGCTGATACGATTCCGTTTTTTCTTGTTACCGGCTGCATCCGCGTTATCTTTCGGTCCGCTCTTAGCCTGTTTGGCATCATCTTTACGGATTTCCTTGATAATCGCTTCCTTCATCAGTTTCTTCTGATCCTGGCGGATTTTCTCTTTTTCTTCACGTTCACGACGTTTCTCTTCCTTCGATTTCTTCTTAGGGCGAGTTGACTGATTCAATGCTGCAAGGTCAATCTGACCGATTACATTAATCTTTGCTCCCAGTTCCGGCTGACGGATCTTGAAAACCTCGTCTTCCTTAGGAGCGTCTTTTTCTTCCGAAACGACTTCTGTCGATGCTACTGCTTCCACAGGCTTTTCTTCTTTTTTATGTTCTTCTGCCTTCACAGGTGCTTCTACCTTCTTCGGCTCTTCCTTAATCACTTCTTCCACTACCACTTTTTCAACTTCTGCCGGTTTCGGTTCTGCTACAGGTTCCGGTTGTTTCACCACCATAGGTTCGGCCGGAGTTGGAGCAGGTGCCACCACCTCTTCCTTTTTTACTTCAGGCTCTTTCTTTTCGGGTTCTTTCTTCACTTCCGGTTCAACGACAGGGCGTTCCGCTACTATCGGACGTTCCACCACAGGACGTTCTACCACAGTTTCCTTTTTCTGTTCCGGTTCCTTTTCTACTTTATCAGTTTTACGACCGTTTAATTTATCCAAATCAATTTTACCGACAGGTTTAAACTTCGGACGTGCATCCTCAGGTACGACTGTCTTGATCACATCTTCCGACTTCGGTTTTTCCTGTTGCTTTTCGAAGCCTTCAATCGAAACCGATGCCTTATTACGATCCTTATTCTGACGTTCCTGAATGAAACGCTCCGATTCAAGTCTAAGGTTCTTATCCGTACTAAACTCTTTTACGAGTATAGCGTACTGCTCCTCGCTAATTTTTGTATTAGGATTAGCCTCAACGGTATACCCTTTCTTTTGCAGGAACTCAACTACCGTCGCGATTCCTACATTCAAATCTCTTGTAACTTTGTTTAACCTTATCGTAATTGCCTATTACTCTTGTCCTTGTTCCGGTTCTTCTTCCGGTTCTTCTTCTTCAAACTCCGATTTCAAAATGCGTATTACCTCGTCCACTGTCTCTTCTTCCAGGTCCGTCTTTTCAATCAACATCTCACGAGGAGCATTCAACACAGCTTTTGCCGTATCAATACCGATAGCCTTGATTGCATCAATCACCCAACCATCGATTTCGTCTCTGAACTCGTCAAGATAGATATCTTCATCAGCTACATTCTCATCCAACTCACGGAACACGTCGATAGTGTACTCAGTTAACATACTGGCCAGTTTGATATTCAAACCGCCTTTACCGATAGCCAGCGATACTTCTTCCGGTTTGAGGAACACCTCTGCTTTCTTCTCCTCCTCGTTCAAACGAATAGAAGAAATTTTCGCCGGGCTTAAAGCACGCTGTATAAACAATGAAATATTCGATGTATAGTTAATTACGTCGATATTCTCATTGCGAAGTTCACGAACGATGCCATGAATACGACTCCCCTTTACACCTACACAGGCTCCTACGGGATCGATTCTGTCATCATAAGATTCTACCGCAATCTTGGCACGTTCGCCGGGGATGCGGGTAATCTTCTTGATAGTTATCAGACCATCATTTATTTCAGGTACTTCCATCTCAAACAGACGTTGCAAGAAAACGGGAGAAGTACGTGACAAGATAATCTTAGGATTATTATTCTTGTTGTCTACGCGGGCAACCACTGCGCGTGCCGTTTCACCTTTACGATAAAAATCGCTCGGGATTTGTTCGGTCTTGGGCAGCAGCAGTTCGTTTCCTTCATCGTCGAGAAGCAACATTTCCTTTTTCCAGATCTGATACACTTCTGCATTGATAATTGTACCTACCTTATCTATATATTTATTATAAATACTGTCTTTTTCCAGTTCCAGAATCTTGGAAGCCAATGTCTGGCGGAGGTTCAGGATAGCACGACGACCGAATTTCGCAAAAATAACTTCATCAGTCACCTCTTCGCCTTCTTCGTATGAAGCGTCAATTTTCTGCGCCTCACTCAACGCAATCTGCATATTCGGGTTAGTCAAATCTTCATCGGCCACAACTTCACGGTTACGCCATATCTCGAAATCCCCCTTATCCGGATTCACGATCACGTCGTAATTTTCATCGGTGCCAAACATTTTCGCGATTACGCTACGGAACGACTCCTCGAGTACACTAACCATTGTCGTTCTATCGATATTCTTCAGTTCCTTAAATTCCGAAAATGTATCAATCAAGCTGATTGTTTCTTCTTTTTTGGCCATAACTATTTAAAGCTAATTATAGTATATTTTATTTGCTCATAAGTAAAGGTTTCGTCTTCTTCCACCAGCTTTGGTCGCTTGGATCCTTCGAGTTTCACCTTCTTTTGTACGGTTACCGTAAACTTCTCTTCATCGGCATCCTTTAGGATACCAGTCAGTTTCTGTCCGCCTTTGGTCATCACTTCCACTTCTTGTCCGATGTGGATGTAATACTGCTGCAGCACTTTAAAGGGCTGTCCTATACCGGCCGACCCTACTTCCAGTTCATAATCTTCCTCTTCACGGTTCAGTTTCGATTCAATGTAGCGGCTAAGCTCCACGCAATCTTCAATCCAAACGCCTTCTGCATGGTCAATTTCGACCACAATTTTGTCATCCGGGCTCACAGTTACCTCTACCAAAAAGTAATCTTTTCCTTCCAGCCACTCTTCAACAATCTGACAAACAGTTTTCTTTTCTATCATTTATTAGCTATTAAGAACAAAAAAAGGAGCTTAATTGCCCCTCCACCTTTCATCCGTTTTCGGTTGCAAAGATATAAATAATCTATTCGACTACAAAACATTAAAGAAAAAAAGTATGAATTAACAGTGCGATATTCGTATCTTTACGCCGCAATTAAAAAAAATAACAACTATGGCGCATCGTCTCAACACCAACAAACAGTTCATGGTCGGCAATGGAATCCTCGCTTTTGCCGTCATTTTTGTCGTAGTGATTTTCATCTATATGAGTATGCGACTGCAACAGAAGCAACAGGAAGAACGACATTTTATCGAAACATATACGATTAGTCTGGTCAAAGGCTTTACCGGCGATTCAATTTCTTTGTTTGTCAACGACAGTCTCATTTCCAATAAGACTATCATAGAAGAACCTTATACAGTGGAAGTCGGTCGTTTTGCCGAGCAGAGTGCATTGTTAATTGTAGATAACAAAACTGAATTAGTATCGACTTTCGACCTAAGCGAAAGAGGGGGTAATTATCAGTTTGAGAAAGAGGAAGACGGAATTAAGCAACTGGCGAAATAAACGGTAAAGCAAGATAAAGACAAAGGAACTCTTTATATTTCTGTCCGATATTTCTTCAGTTCTCCCCGTAGAGCAAGAGCTTTTCCTTCCGTGAATTGATTCAGTAGAGACCAAAAACGTTCACTATGATTCATCTCACGGGTATGACATAGTTCATGCAAAAGCACATAATCAATCAAATAAGAAGGCAACAAAACAAGGTAATAGGATAAATTAATATCCTTCTTTGTCGAACAACTCCCCCACCGCCCCTGACTGGAATTTATCTTCACGCTTGCATAGGGCAATCCGCATTGTTTGGAAAGACGGTCTAAACGTGGAGGAAGAATACTTTTTGCATTCCGCCTCAACGATTCTTCAATCACCTTTCGTAGCCAACTCTGCAATTTCTCATCAGTAAAGTCCGCATTTGGCGGACAAATAATCTGCATACATCCCAATCGGGAATTTGCCAGAAACTGCTCTTTCTCTCCGGACACCAAAGACAACTTGAAATATTCTGCATCAATCTTATAATTCAAATCAATTAACGGACGATTCAATCGTTGACGAGAAGCCAGCAACTTACTACGTAAATCTTCAATCGCCCGTTTTACCTCTTTCATCGTTGTGCCGGAAGGGACTGAAACGTATACCGCATCACTCTTTGTACGAAAGACAAGACTTTTAGCACGCAAATTAACACGCACTATTAACCGTCCAAGTTCTTCATCTTCTATAATTGCCTCCTTCATCATAAGTCTCCTAATAACAGGTACAAAAGTAATAAAAAAAAGATTCTTCCACTCTTAGAAACATAAAAGGGCTACTGCATCTCGCGGTAGCCCATTTATTTAGTTAGTTTCATTATAAAAATTTGAGAGAATTGAAAACTTCACAGTTTCGCTTTCGATGTTGTTTTAATTAAGCACACTAACTATATTATATGTTTAAAGCAAATGAAAATGTCTATTCATTAATAACCTGCATCTTGTGGTTGATCTTCGCCAGACTATCAGCCAAGACCTGATCCGCTTTCACATCGTTCGAGATAGCGACCGACGGTGCAGTTACTTGTTTACCAATGGTATCTGTGGCCAATACACTTCCCTCATCTCCCGAGAAAGAATGTTGTGCCACATTTCCCAATCCGAGAATGATTGCAATCACGGCAGCGGCTTTGAACAGAGGAATAAAGCGACTCGTCAGTGTCAGACGTTTTGCTTTCACTACCGGGACCTCCACTTCTGCCAGAATACGTGCATCAAAGTCCTCACCCAGCCCTACTTCTTGCTGAACCTGCTGATAAACAAACAAGTTCTTATAGCGAAGCAAATGAGCCGGTACGTCTTCTTTCGAGAAGAAGTCACGCAATCTTGATTCCTCCTCAACGGAAGTTTCACATTGCCAGTATCGCTCCAGGAGCTGTTCTATATCCTTATAATCCATATTCGTCAATTTCTAAATACCTTTGTTTTACCTTTTGCCTGGCTCTGAAGAGATTCACTTTGACTTGTTCCTCTGTCAGATTCAGCAGGGTTGCAATTTTTTTATAGCTTTCACCTTCAATGTCCCTCAGTTGCATGATAAGCCGCTGTTTTTCGGGAAGTTCGTTGACCAACCTATTGATGATGTTCATTTTTTCATCATGAATCATCCGATCGTACGGACTGTTTGCATCAGGTTCTTCCTCCATTTCGGGGGTGAGTTCCACGTTTTGAGCCTCTTTCTTCTGACTCCGGTCTATCGCAAGGTTCTTTGCCACTATCAGGCAATAGGCTTCAACCGATTCAAATTGCGACCACTCATCACGCTTGCTCCACACTCTTATCATGGTGTCCTGAACGACATCCTCGGCTTCTGCCCTATCCAGGGTGATTCTGAGCGCCAATCGAAAGAGTTTGTCCTTCAACGGCAAAATATCGTTTCGGAAGCTGAT